>NZ_JAUSUX010000015.1 GCF_030813795.1 Desulfofundulus luciae
AATACCAGTTTAATAGCGGGACTAAACATTGTCCAGCAACGGGTATAGCCTCTTTCGGGAGAGATTTCCCTTACGGGTTAAACCGGTGGATGGAGAAAAAGGGCGGAAGTACCTGCGGCTGCGGGGCTACCCGCAGGACAGGCCGCTCGACGGCCCATCCCAGGCGGCCCTGCCCTGGGACCAGCGGGCCAGCGAGTGGTTTGCCGAGGACTTTGCGTGGTGGGCGACGGAGGGGCGGCAGAAGCCGGTTTTGACCGGCGGCGGCCGCCGGGGAAAGAACTGCTGGCCTACTTCGACGGGCTGTTTTCGCGGGCCGGGCTGTAAATGCTCGGCTTTTTTTATTACGGGTCTTCCTGACAGCAATAAAACATTTAAAGAGTGGAGTGAAGGTCTGATGGAAAGTGAAAACAATACTGGTAGTTATTAGGAAACAGATGTGGAAAAAATTCCACATCGGTTACTAAGGTATCGGTACACAGTGGCTGCGCACCGATTTTCGGGCTGGGCTGTAAACGCCCGGCTTTTTTACTTTGTGGGAGGTGATTCAGTTCATGCCCACCGAGCGGGAAATTGAGGCCATGTCTGCTTTCCTCACCGTGGAGGAAGCGGCCGGAATCCTGCGGCTCAAACGGTCTATGGCTTACGAGTACGTGCGGCAGGGGATTATTCCCAGTATCCGCCTGGGCAACTTCATCAGGGTGCCCAAGGCGCGGCTATTGGAACTGGCAGGCATGCAGGATAAGAAACCGGGGGAGGCGAATTTTTAAGCCGTCCCCGCACAACCGCAAAGAGGTGTAAGTAATTTTTGCGGGGACATATCAGAAAACGGTCAAAAACTTCAAAAAACTCCTGGACCGTGATCGTTGAACTGGGCCGCGACCCGTAAACCAAGAAACGGCGGCAGAAGTGGATCACAGTGAGGGGTACCAAGCGCGACGCGGAGGCAGTTTTAGCTGAAGCACTGGCCGCGGCCTCACAAGGAAAATTCGGCCTGGCTCCCAGTGCTTTGACCGTGGCGGGGCTGTTGGGGGTCTGGTTCGATGCTTCGCGGCGCAAGTGGAAGCCGACGACGGAAGCGTGTATGCGGGCAAGCGCTGACGTATGGGTGGAAGTCCTGGGGGCAGTCCCTGTAGCAAAACTGACCGCCGCCGACGTAGAGCGAGCGCTGACCCTGTTTGAGAGAGAACGGAAATATGCGCCCAAGACATGCCGTCGGCTGTTTACGGTCCTGCGGTGCGCCATGCGCTGGGCGGTTAAGAGAAAACTCGTGGGGAGCAACCCGGTCGATGACGTGGAACCGCCCGCTATCCCGCGCCGGGAAGTGCGGGTCTGGACGGAAGAGGAGGTAGCGCGTTTCATGGCAACGGCCGCAAGGACGGAAAAATACATGCTGTTCCGCATGGCGCTGGCAACAGGTATGCGCCTGGGGGAACTCCTGGCCTTGAGGTGGGAGGACGTGGACTTTAAGTCCGGTGCAGTCCATGTGTGCCGGACATGGCAGACAAGGCCGCTGTTAAAGGGATAATCTTTCAGGAGCCGAAGTCGGCGGCGTCCACCCGGCGGGTACCACTTGACCCCGGTACGGTTCAGGCATTAAGGGAACACAGAAAAAAACAGGCCGCAGTCCGGCTAAAGGCGGGAGAAAAGTGGCGGGACTACGGTCTGGTCTTCTGCACCAAAAACGGTACGCCTTATGCTTACAGCGACGTGCGGCAGGCTATGCGCAGGCTGGTCAAAGGGGCAAAAGTACCGCATATCCGTTTCCATGATATTCGACACACGCACGCCTCACTCCTGCTGTGGCACGGTGTCCACCCGAAAGTGGTGGCTGAACGGTTAGGTCACGCCAGCGTAAAGACCACGCTGGATACTTACTCCCATCTGCTGCCGGATACCCAGGCAGCGGCTGCCGCAGCCATTGGAGAGGTACTGGGCGACAGCGTTAGCAAGCCGTTAGCAAAACGTTGGGACCGGGGCTAAAAAACCTTGCGTCACAAGGGTTCCCGGCCCTACCCTTGATGCGTATTATTTTTGAAGTGTTTTGTTCTTCAAGTATGGTGGTAAGATTCTCAAGCGCCTGCTAAAATAAGCAGCAATCGGAAAAAAGGTTGGCCCTTCACCCCTTAAAACTGATTGGCCAATCGTATAAAATGTACGAAGCAAAAAAACAAAAGAATGGAGGGTGGTTTATGAAGGGGTTGAAAAAGTTTTTCTCCCTGGCGCTGGTTACCGTACTGCTCTTTTCCCTGGCGGGCGGTGCGTGGGCCGCACCGAAGGGTGGGGGGCAGCCCGGCCAGGCCCGGGGACATGCTGAACGGAACATGGAGCAGGAACATGAAAGGAACATGAATGAAGGGGCCACGGTTGAGGAAAAGGAGCAGAACCAGAACAAGGAAAGGGAGGAAAATGGGCTAAAAAAGCAGGAAAAAAGGAAGAGCGTGACAGAACACGTTTATAAGGGTATTGAAAACGCCCTGCAGCATGTGAAAAACCCGGTGGCCCGGGCCGCGTTAGAAGCCATTATGGAAGGAAAAAGCGTTCCTGAGGCGGTTTACCAGGCAAAACAATCCCTTAAGGATTGGCACGACCTGGTGGAGGTTACCGTCGTGGCCGAAGAACTAAAAGAAGCGCTGGAAGAGGATGGATCCATCGACAGGCTTACCCGGGCCGAGTGCTACAAGCATCTGGGTGAAATGCTCGTCGAAGCTGGAAAAATGCAGGACGCCCGCTCTTTGTTGGAACAAGCCCTGAAAAACAACCCGGGGGACGATGAAAACTATATTATTTTAAATAAGGTTTTCGCCAAAGTTAAAGATTCAAAAATTAAGGTATACATAAAAGGAAACATGCCCATGTTTGATGTGGCCCCCGTGGTTGAAAATGGCCGCGTCCTGGTGCCGCTCCGGGTACTGGCAGAGAGCCTCGGTGCCGCCGTTGATTACAAGGATAACACCATTAATATTCAACTCAACAATTCCACCGTTAAACTGGTAGTGGGCAGCGGGAAGGCATTGGTTGACGGGAAACCGGTTATGCTGGAGGTTCCCGCCAGGGTTGTTGACGGGCGGGCACTGGTACCTCTGCGCTTTATCGGGGAAGGTTTGAAAGCTAAAGTAAATTACTACCGGGAAGGCAACCTTGTGGCGGTGGAATAATGAATAAAATGCTCGCAAAAGCCACCCTGGCGGGTGGCTTCAATTATTATGATCCCCAGAACTGGGGCCAGGTTGCCCCGCGATGAGAACCGCCGGGGTAAGTGGCCTATGCTATGCTTATGGCCACTCACCCTTTATCCAGCCTTTTCGGCATCCGCTCCCGGACTATGATATGTGGCCGCTTACCGCCATTTTTATCTCTTCGGTTACAACTCCTGGTTGTCCGCTTCCGATGGGGCTGTCATAAATTTTTACCAGGGGCATTACCATCATTAAAGAATTGGTCAGGAAACACTCGTCGGCGTCGAGCAGTTCATGCGGGGAGACCGGCCGCTCCTGTGCCGCAATGCCCAGCCGGCGGCAGGTTTCCAGCACCACCTGCCTCATGATGCCGGGCAGCAACCCCTGATCCAGGGAGGGAGTAATCACCTGGCCGTTTTTTACCAGAAAGATATTGCTCACTGCTCCTTCTGCCACATAACCGGCGGTGTTCAAAAAAAGTGCCTCATCCCACCCACTTTCCCGGGCTTCCTTTTTGGCCAGCACATTTTCCAGGTAATTTAAAGTTTTAAATTTTACTAGAGGAGATTGTTCATTACGCCGGAAAGATGACCAGCCGGCCCGAAGCCCCTTTTGATAGTCCAGGGTGCTGTAAGGCAGGGGGCGGGTGGAGACGACCAGGTTACCGGCGGCTTCGCCCGGGGCCATTCCGGCGGAAAGGGTTAGACGCAGGGCACCGTCAACAGTATTGTTTAGTTTTATTGTTTGATGTACCAGACTGCCCAGCTCATTCAGTAACAGGGGCAGGGCCATCCCCAGGGCTGTGCATCCCTTCTCCAGCCGTTTCAGGTGTGCTTCCAGCAACACGGGTTGACCCCCGCGTACCAGGATGGTCTCAAAAAGGCCGTAACCGTAAAGGAATCCCTGGTCCAGGGCGGGAATTTGAGCGCGGCTTGCCGGTAGAAACTGGCCGTTTATACATATCACGGTGTTCAATTATTTATCACCTCACCGCATCCTCGTCATTACGGTTTTGCTGAACATTCACTGATATTCTATCACCGGGTTGATCGATGATCCCCTTGCACCACCGGCCTGACGGCCAGGAAAGCAAAAGCCTGCCGGTCATCCAGACCCAGCGCCCGTACCAGTGCCCGGGCCTTGTCCAGCGTTTCTACATACTCCATGTAAGGATCTGAGTCGATGGTAATGCCGCCGCCAACCTGGAAGTAGATTTGTTCCCCTTTAAATATCAGCGTGCGGATCACTATATTTAAGTCGGCGTTACCGTCAAAGCCGATGTAGCCGATGGAGCCGGTGTAGATACCCCGGCGTACCGGTTCCAGTTCCTCAATGATTTCCATGGCCCGGATCTTTGGCGCCCCGCTGATGGAGCCGCCGGGAAAGGCCGCCGCCAGCAGGTCCACCACATCTTTATCCGGGGCCAGTTCCCCTTCCACAGTGGAAACCAGATGAAATACGGTGGCGTACTCCTCCAGCCGGTAAAGTTCCGGCACCCGCACCGATCCCGTCCGGCAGACCCGTCCCAGGTCGTTGCGCTCCATATCCACAATCATCACCAGTTCGGCCCGGTCTTTTTCACTGTTCCACAACTCCTCCCTGAGCCGTATATCGCTGGCCGGGTCTCTTCCCCGGGGGCGGGTTCCTTTTATGGGGCGGGTCTCCACCCGCCTGCCGGTTACCTTAAGGAAGCGTTCCGGTGAGGAGCAGACCACCTGGAATTCTCCAAAGTTCAGGTAGGCCGCCATGGGAGCGGCATTGATGGCCCTCAGGCGCCGGTACAGGGGCCAGGGCTCCACCACCCGGGGCAGGGAAAAGCGCTGGGACAGGTTGACCTGAAAGATATCCCCGGCGGCAATGTAATCTTTGGCCCGCTGCACCGCCCGGCAGTAGCTGATTTCGTCAAAATGGGCAAAAAGGACGGGCGCGTTTCGTTTCCCGGGATGGCTTACATGGTGAGAGCCGTTTACCCGTGGTATGCCCGTGTCGCCGGCATGTGACCACGGTCCCCGGCTTGTTTCCATCTGAACGGTTTCCGTTTGTTGCCGTTGCAGCCCCTTGGCCAGCAAACTGCAGGTTTCAGCCAGCCTTTGCCGCGCCCGCCGTACGGCAGTTGCGGGGTCGGTTTCCGGAAAACCAGTGGAAACCACCCATACTTCTCCCGTAACCCGGTCCACCACCGTGACCACGTCGTAAAACCCCAGGCAGAGGTCGGGGGTTTGTAAATCATCCACAGCCAGGGAAGGCATTTTTTCCAGTACCCGCCCCAGGTCGTAACTGAAGTATCCCACCGCGCCGCCGCAGAAAGGAAGGGGACAGCTACCCGGGGGCAGGCGATAATGGGCCAGTAAATCTTTGAGCTTTTCCAGAGGATGGCCGGTTAAAAGAGTAGTTTCCCCTTCCCGTTCCAGCCATAAGCGTTTTCCCCGGGAGCGCAACACCAGAAAGGGATCTGTTCCCATCAGGGAGTACCGGCCCAGTCCCTGGACGATCAACCCGCTATCCAGCAAAAAGCTGTGGGGGCGGGAGGATAGCCCTTCGAAGAGGGCTAATACGTCTGCTGTTACCGGTATTTTCTTTATTAGAGGTGGACACACCGGCATAATCGATCCCCCCTTTCATTGGGATTCAGGCCAGGGTCAAAAAATTTGCCAGCAGTTTTTTCCCCACCACCGTTAAAATGGATTCCGGGTGAAACTGTACCCCCTCCACCGGATATTCCCGGTGCCTCAAACCCATGATTTCCCCCTGATCGGTTTGGGCGGTAATGGCCAGGCAACCCGGGAGGGTTTCTCTTTCCACCAGCAGGGAGTGGTACCGGGCAGCGGCAAAGGGATTGGGTAACCCGCGGTAAATACCCGTGCCGTCATGGTAGACCAGGGAAGTCTTGCCGTGCATGGGCCGGCCGGCCCTTACGACCCGCCCGCCAAAGGCCTGACCGATGGCCTGGTGGCCCAGGCATACGCCCAGGATGGGGATGCGTCCGGCAAAGTGTTTGATTGCAGCCAGGGATATTCCTGCTTCATCTGGTGTGCAGGGACCGGGGGAAATCACAATGTGGCTGGGAGAAAGATCTTCCATTTCCTCCAGGGTCACCCGGTCGTTACGGAAAACCCGTACCTGTTGCCCCAGTTCCTGCAGGTACTGGACCAGGTTGTACACAAAGGAGTCATAGTTATCGATCATGATGACCACAGTAAAAACCTCCACCAATTGGAAGATTCAGTGAAGCCACTCCCGCGCTGTAAAAACAAAAAAACCAGCCCCTGGCTGGTCCTCACCCCAGAATCTCCGAGTCGTCTCAAGCTCCCCCTGGCTCTTCCTTGCTCAGCTCAAACTCAGCTTTCAGTTGTCAAGGTCAGCTTACCACGGTAATTAGCGGGTGTCAAGATCGTGGTATCCGGTAAGGTAAGGCTTGTCCGGTACGTGCGGTCATGGTAATATGGGAAGTAAAGACGGCTGGAATGCTGTGACCAGGACTAAAAAATAGCTGCTATTTCAGGGGATTTTAGGCTAAAAATAATTCAAAAAGCGGACTGGAGGTTTTTTGACTTGCGAGCGCTGGTAGTACAAAATGTGACCATTGAAGGGCCGGGTCTTTTGCAGCCGGCCATGGAGAAAGAGGGCTGGCAGCTTGATATACGGGTGATGGATCAAGGGGGGACACATTTGCCCGTCTCTTTAGATGGCTATGGCGCCCTGGTAATCCTGGGTGGCCCGATGAACGTCTATGAAGAGGAATCTTATCCGTATTTAAGGCAAGTTGATCAACTGATTAAAGAAGCAATCCAAAAAAGTTTACCCGTGCTGGGTATCTGTCTTGGCGGTCAGCTGATTGCCAAGGCCCTGGGTGCACCTGTTGTCCGCAACCCGGTTCCGGAGATCGGCTGGTCTAAACTCCGGCTTACCGCCGACGGTTTGAAGTCGCCCCTGTTTGCCGGTTTGCCCGCAGAGTTTTTTGTCTTCCAGTGGCACGGCGACACCTTTGCCCTGCCTCCCGGGGTTTCTCACCTGGCTACCAGCGAGGATTGTGTTAACCAGGCGTTTTCTTTAGGGCGGCACATCTTTGCCCTGCAGTTTCATCTGGAGGTGAACCCGGAAATGATTAACACCTGGGCCGAAGCTTATGCTGATGAATTGGAAGAATACGGTGGCCCCGGTGCCGCCGGCCGCCTGATGCAGGAGACCGCGGCAATCTGGGAGGAATACCGGCAGGTGGCCGGGCAATTTCTGACTAACTGGATGGCTATTTTATCGAGGCACTAATAAAACAGGTGTCTTCAGGTGTAAATATTCAGTAAAACCGCTATGACGAGGATGCGGCGCTGTCGGCGCGAAGCACTGGAGTGAGCGGGGACCCAGCACTCACTGGGATAAATAGCTCTTCCTAGAACCTGATTTGCCAATTAAACCTGAAACACCGGAAGCAGGGTCATATTTGGGTGAGTGCTGGGCCGCATCCAACCGGGTTCACTGAATATTTACCTTCAGGTTAAAATAAAACGCGAAAAAGAGAGGAAAACTTTGCCCGAACGCGAATTATTTGGGCAAAGTTTTTTGATTCCGGGAGGGATCCTTCATGGAGGTGCGTTTGGGTTCAACCTTGCTGCGCTTGATGGTGGGGGATATCACCCAGCAGGATACCGAAGCCATAGTTAATGCGGCCAATTCCAGCCTGATGGGCGGTGGTGGTGTGGACGGGGCCATTCACCGGGCCGGTGGGCCGCAGATCCTGGAGGAATGCAAGCAGATTGTGGCCCGGCAGGGCAGCTTGCCCACGGGTCAGGCGGTAATTACCACGGGCGGCAAATTGAAAGCCCGGTATGTCATCCATACCGTGGGCCCCATCTGGTCGGGGGGCAACCGGGGAGAAGACGAGTTGCTGCACAATGCCTATTATAACAGCCTTTCCCTGGCCAGAGAAAAGGGTATCAGATCCATTTCTTTTCCCTCCATCAGCACCGGTGCCTACCGTTTTCCCATCGAGCGGGCGGCGACCATTGCTTTGAAAACGGTGCGGGACTTTATTTTAGAAAACAATTTCTTTACGGAAGTACGCTTTGTTCTGTTCCGTGAAGATGATTTCAAAGTCTACCAGAGGGCCTGGGAAAAACTTTCCGGTGGGATAGAAGGTTGAAAAATACAGGCGCCCCAAAGGCTTTTCTGCCTAAAAAGCCCGGGAAATTCCCCGGGCTTTTTATTAAGGATTTTTCCTTTTTAATGAGGAGTAACTGAATCTATTATTTATTTATTAACCTGGTTATGCTGTGGGAGCTTTTTCAAGGCGCTTCGTACGGGTAACCTGTCCCTTTGGGTGGGGAGAGGAGCTTTACCCACACCCTCACGGAATCGGCAATGATCAGGATGACCATGATCAGCATGATTATTGAAATGGCTGCCAGCAGGTAGTTGTGCTTCGGCAGGTAGTTGATGACAATATTTTGATATCCGGCTGTAATGGTGGTTGCTGACAGGAAGACCATAGGGATGAAGGTGGTCCAGGCATACCGGGCCTTGCCCATCCTGATCAGCATGGTGGTGCCGATAGCCAGGGCCATGCTGCCCAGCAACTGGTTGTTCACACCGAAAAGGGGCCAGATGGTGGAAATGCTACCGCCGTACAGCAGGTATCCCCAGGCCAGGGTGAAAATGCCGCTGGTCAGGATGATGCCCGGCCACCAGTTGTGGTCCTTTAACGGCTTGTATATCGTACCGCCGATTTCCTGCATCAGGTAGCGCCCGACTCGTGTACCGGCATCGATTAGGGTGAGGATGAACAGCGCTTCAAACATGATGGCAAAGTGGTACCAGTAGCCCATCAGATGCCGTAAGCCGCCGATTTTGGAGAAGATGTCGGCCATGCCCACGGCCAGGGACACGGCGCCACCGGGGCGGCCGGCCAGGTTTTCTGACACCAGTTGGGAGAGCACGGGCAGGTCCTGTACCTGCATACCCAGCTTGGTAAAGACCTCCGGCGGGCTATTGATGGCGAAATAATCGGCGGCCGGCAGCACGGTGGCTGCGATCAGGGCCATCAGGGCCACAAAACCTTCCGTTAACATGGCGCCGTAACCGATGGGCAGAATGTCGGCTTCGCTGCGTACCATTTTGGGTGTGGTGCCGCTGGAAACAAGGGCATGGAATCCCGACAGGGCGCCACAGGCAATGGTAATGAACATGAAGGGCCATACTTTACCCGGGATAACCGGTCCTCCACCGGCTACAAATTTGGTCACAGCCGGCATTTGCAGCACGGGGTTGACAATAATCACACCTATGGCCAGCAGCAACATGGTGCCCACCTTCATGTAAGTGCTCAGGTAGTCCCGGGGCACCAGGAGCAGCCACACGGGCAGTACTGCGGCCAGGAAGCCGTAAGCGGCAATCATCAGGGAAAGCTGTTGCTTGTTAAAGGTAAGCAGTGGAGCCAGGGCGGAATGCTGGATAACCGGTCCCAGCACCACCCCCAGGATGATCAGGATTACGCCGATTACAGTGGCTTCGGCAATGCGCCCGGGACGGAGCCACTTGAGGTAGATGCCGATGAACAGGGCTATGGGTATAGTTACGCCGACGGTAAAAGTACCCCACGGGCTCTGGAAGAGGGCGTTGACTACAGACACGCTGGCACCCGCCAGCACAATGATTAACAGGAACAGGATGGCTACGGAAGCGAGCCAGTAGGAGAAATTACCCACTTCCCGGCGGGCTATTTCAGCCAGGGATTGCCCGTCATGTCTGATGGAAGCAAACAGAATGACCATGTCGTGGACTGCGCCGGCCACCACAGCGCCAATAAGAATCCACAGGGTGCCGGGCAGGTAGCCGAACTGGGCGGCCAGAACAGGGCCGATCAGGGGGCCGGCGCCGGCAATGGCGGCAAAGTGGTGACCGAACAATATCCAGCGGTTGGTGGGTACGTAGTCCCGGCCGTCATTATGGGCTTCCGCAGGGGTGCGGCGCTTTGGATCCAGGGCCAGAACTCTCGCTGCCAGGAAAGCTCCGTAAAAACGGTAGGCCAGGATAAATACCAGTGCTGCTATAATTACCAGGGTTAAGGCACGCACATTTATTCCCTCCCTGTTGAAAAATTATGAAACCGGCCGGTCCGTGCTTACATTATAAACTCTCCCGGTGAAACAGGTAACAACGGCTTAATCAACGGAACAAAAGAGGGGTTGATCGGAAATATGGGCCCCATCAACAGAAAAAACCCCACTTTCCGTGGGGTAGCATTTTACGAAGCTTCCAATCCCAGTATTGATTTCAGTTCCTTCACCTGGCTCTTGCTGACCGGGATTTGAGTCTTTTTAGGGTCACCCATCACCAGCCAGTATGTTCCTTTGAACCAGGGCAGCACCCCCTGAACCTGGTTCAGGTTAACCAGAAAACTTTTGTGTACCCGGAGGAAACCTTCACTTTTTAACCGTGCTTCCAGTTCAGTCATGCTGCCGGTGTAGGTGCAGGTATCACTGGCGGTGACGATCTGTACGCTGCCGTCTTTGGACCGGCCGAAGATGATATCCTGGTAATCCAGGAGCCTGATTTCCCCGTTTTTTTCCACAGGCAATTTCTTAATCCGGTGTCTTTTTGCTTGCAGCAGCCCGGCCACCCGTTCCACAGCCTCCGTCCAGTCGTCGGAGCGCCTGCGCAGTTCTTCAATGCGTTTGATGGTCTTGGCCAGCCGTTTATCTTCAAAGGGCTTCAAAAGGTAATCCACTGCTCCTAGCTCAAAGGCCCTGACGGCATACTCGTTATAGGCCGTGGCAAAGACCACCAGGGGCGGGTGCGGGGAGGAAAGCATCTGCCGGGCGGCTTCACATCCCGACATCCCCCGCATTTGGATGTCCAGAAAAACCACATCGGGCTGCAGCTCAGCCACCAGTTTCAGGGCTTCCTGTGCGTCCTCGGCTTCACCTACCACCCGGCATTCCGGGTAGGCCGACAACAGGTATTTTAGCTCGTCCCTGGCCAGGGGTTCGTCGTCAACCACAACAGCTGTAAAGGGCGTCTTCCTTCACCCCCTGGGAGCTGGTTTCTTTAGGAAAGCGCAAGACCACTCTGGTACCCTGCCCGGGTGTACTGTTTACCTGCAACGCATACCCCGGCCCGTACAGGCCCTTCAAACGTTCGTTGACAATGGATAATCCCAGCCCGTGGCCGCGCCCGTAGCCGGGCAGGAGGATTTTATCCAGTTCTTCCGGGAAGATACCCACACCATTATCTTCTATGGTGACTATCACTTCTTCAGGCTGTTCTTTAGCTATGATTTTTATCCTCCCACCCTCCCTCTTGGGTTGCAGGCCGTGCTTGATGGCATTTTCTACCACCGGCTGCAGGGTAAAGGCGGGAACGGGGCAGGTTAAAACTGCGGGATCAACAAGCTGGATTACCTGTAGCTTGTTGCCGAAGCGTGTTCCCTCGATGGCCAGGTAGGCCTCCACATGGGCCAGTTCTTCCGCCAGGGGAATGGGAGCATCATCCTTTCGCAGACTGTACCGGAAGAAGCTGGCCAGTTTAATCAACAGTTCCCGGGCCTTGTCCGGCCTGGTGCGTACCAGGGAGACAATGGTATTTAAGGCGTTAAACAGGAAGTGGGGGTGCACCTGGGCCTGGAGCGCCTTCAGTTCCGCCTGGGCACGCAGCCGGGCTTCGGATTCCACTTCGGCCAGTTCCAGCTGGGTGGAAAACAGGTGGGCCAACCCCCGGGCCAGTTCCAGGTCTACCGGCGTGATGCAGTTTTCCCGGTCATGATAAAGCTTTAAAGTGCCTATGGTTACCTCCCGCCTTTTCAGTGGCACCACCACTGCCGAAGCCAGGCGGCAGTTCTTTTCCTGGCAGCCGATTTCATCCCTGGTCTGGGCTACCTGAACCTCTCCGGTGGCCAGCGCCTTTAAAGTGGCACTGGTCAATATGGGAGTCCCGGGGTGATGATGGTCGTCCCCCCGGCCCACATGGGCCAGGATCTCCTGCCCGTTGGTGATGGCCACGGCGGCCAGCTTGACGGAATTATAAATAATCCGGGCCGTCTGCTCAGCCGACTCCCGGTTCAACCCGTGTCGTAAATAGGGCAGGGTTTGGGTGGCAATGCGCAGTGCCTGCTGTGCCTGGCAGGCGGCGATGCGTTCCCGCTGCTCGGCAGCGGTTTTGGCAATGACCATAAAAATGGCCACGCCGATGGAATTGACTATAATCATGGGCGGGCCGATGATCTGCACCAGTGCCCAGGCCTCGCCGAAAGGACGGGCGGTGGCCAGGATAATGGCCATTTGCAATGTTTCTCCCGCCAGCCCGGCCAGTAAAGCTACATGCCAGGGAATGGGGCCGCGGCGGTAGTAGTGCTGCACCAGCCCGCCCAGGGCCCCTTCGGCCACGGCGGCCAGGGCGCAGGAAAAGGCGGTGAAACCACCCAGCAGGTAACGGTGGAAACCGGCGATCAGGCCCGCCCCGGCCCCCACCAGGGGCCCGCCCAGCAAACCGGCCACCATTACCCCCACCACCCGGGAGTTGGCCAGGGCGCCGTGGATGGGCACGGCGGCGTAAGTACCCACAATGCCCATACCACCCAGGGCCAGAGTCAACAGCAGCTTGTCCCGGGGGGTGAGCTGCCGGGATAAAATACGCCCCAGGGCGGGCATGCGGGAAAGAATAAAGGCCGCTGTGGCCACCATGCTCAATCTGTACGCTAGGGTAAGGGCCAAAGACCAGGTCACGGTAGGTCACCCTTTCTAACTGTTTAATCGACCTGTCCGACAATTAGTATACCACAGGTTCACTCACCAGTACAGGCGGGGCTGGAAGTTATGGGGTGTATGCAGCTAAAAGCTAAATCTAACATATCGTCATTTTTCTATGGACAACTTATCAGAAATGTGTTACTATTTCATGTAAAGGGATTCAACCGCATAGTCGTGTCCGGGTTCCCCTGTCAATCAGGCAGGGGTAAAAGGGAACCAGGTGCGAATCCTGGACGGTGGGGCCACTGTGAATGGGTAGCGGCTTTCCACAGGGCCACTGGCCCAGCACTTACTGATTGGCTGTTACATTTAAGGGTACCCTGTTCTACAGTGAATGATGTAACAGCATGGTTGTTTAGCCAATGTCACTGGTGAGTGCTGGGCTGGGAAGGCGGAAAGCAGGCGATGACCCATGAGTCAGGAGACCTGCCCGGGCGCGCGGCACGGAAAGCCTCCCAGGGAACAGGGGCTTGTGCCGGTAATAGCCTTACCACTTTACGGTGGGCTGCAGCCAGTGTAAACAAACCCCGGTCTCTGACAGGCCGGGGTTATTTGTTTTAGGGTGTTGCATCCTTTCAATTAAATAGCGACAAATGATTTAATATCCTGCTGCCTGAGGACAACTTCATACCGGAACGGGTGCTTTTACCCCGAGGGGTAAAGGTGAAAAGGGAAGCCGGTGCAAATCCGGCGCGGTCCCGCCACTGTGAGGGGGAGGGACTCCACAGCAAAGTCACTGTCCAGCACTCAGTGAGATTGTTTTCTGCTTTGATAGAAATTGGTTACTGCTACGATAAGGTTACGGCGAAGGAAACCATAACATGGCTGAGTGCTGGATGGGAAGACGTGGAGCTCCGGTGAACCCGAGCCAGGAGACCTGCCCGTTACCGGGACAACCAGACCAACCTGCGCGGACGGGGGGTGGTTAAGTTTGTCGTGGCATGATTTTGCTGCGAGGATTGAGCCTCCATCCGGGTAGATGGGGGTTTTTTTTACGGCGAGGCCTGGGGTATGCACAGGTAACAAGCCTTTATACATCGTTAACCCATTCTCCTTTCAGGAGTAAATATATATCCGGCTTTAAGTCAGGCCGGGCTACTTTTTAAAATTAGCCGGTTGGTTTAAATAAAAAGTTTTTACAAAGGAGTTACCTATGGGAACGTTCGTTCCCTATACAAAACATTAAAATCTACTTTCTGAGGAGGACGTTCTTATGAAAACCCATCACTTTGCCGGGCGGTTAACAGCCCTGGTTGCAACGGTCTGTTTATTCCTCGGTCTGCTGGTGCCGCTTGGGGTACCGGGCCGGGTGGAAGCGGCAGTTTCACCCCTGGCGGATAAGGCAGTGCAATTCCTGCATCGTGACTATTTAAAAAACGGGTTGATTAACTCGGATGTGGGTGTGGGCTCGTATGCCTTTTATGTGCTAAGCCAGGCCGGTGTTGACGCCGGAGCCTGGGTGCACCAGGGAGTGACTTTCCGGGAGGCAGTGCTGAAGGCGGTCAGGGATGATCTGGATAAAGCGGCTGAAGTGCGGGCAAAGCAGCTTGCCCAGGATCTGGTGGCCATGCAGGCGCTGGGAGAAAAGGATCTGGCCGGCCGGTTGCTGCAGGTCTTGAAGAACAGGCAGACAGACGAAGGATTTGAAGACATCGGGCCGTTAAGCATCTACAGCAACATGCCTTCCTTTGATCTTTTAAGCAGGGCCGGGTTAATGGATCAGATAAACACCGGCCTGGCCAGGAATTATATCCTGGAAAAACAGTATGTCAAGGCACAAAATCCTCAGTACGGAAGCTGGGGGTCGCTGGATGGTAATGCCTATTACGCCGATTTCATGGCCACGGCCCAGGCGGTGAGGGTGCTGCACTACCTGGACCCGGAAAAGAAAGATCCTCAGGTGCAGGAGGCCATTAAAAACGGCCTGGCCTGGATGCAAAGACAGCAGAAGGCAGACGGCAGCTTTGTGGCCGGTATGGACGACCCGGTGATCGATACTGCGGAAGTAATTGTGACCCTGAAGACCCTGGGTATGGACCCGGCGGCGTGGAAAAGCGGCACGGGGAAGAGTGCCGTTGATTATCTGATGAATAAGTCATTGAACGCCGATGGGAGCTTCGGTACGTCGGGAAACGCCATGGATGCCACCTGGGTGCTCTGGGCGTGCCTGGCGCTGGAAGCGAAGGCGAAAAGCCAGGCAACACAGCCACAACCTGGATCTCAGGAGGAATCCGGACGGCAAGCGCAACCCGGTATGGTGGCCAGTTTTACGGATTTGAAAGGTCACTGGGCGGAAGGGGCCATCAACAGGCTGGTTCAAATACAGGTTGCGTCGGGTTATCCAGACGGTACCTTTAAACCCGAAGAGCAGGTGACCCGCTATGAAATAGCCTCCATGATGGTGCGCCTGCTAAAGCCGGCGGTGGCTTCCCGGCAAGACCTGCTTGTGTTCGACCGGAAGTTTAAAGATAGCCGGAATGTTCCCCAATGGGCCCATGAGGCCGTGGCCGTGGCATTGAGGGAAGGGCTCATTTCCGGCTACCCGCAACCGGACGGCACCCTTATTTTTAAAGGGGAGGAACCGGTAAGCCGTGCCGAACTGGCCGCCGTTATGGCCCGGATTATTGAAAAGAAATGCGGGGAGGTGGCGCCGAAAGAGCTGGATTTCGCCGATGCGGATCAAATTCCGGCCTGGGCGAAAGAGGCCGTGGGGGTGGCTTACGCCAAGGGGGTTGCCGGTGGTTATCCCGACCGGACTTTCCGGGCCGAGAAAAAGGTCACCAGGGCCGAAGCGGCCGCCATGCTTTTGCGCCTGGCTGATGTGCTGTAAGGAGGTATCGAAAAGGCCCGGGAGGGTAAAGAAGGGACAATCTGCCGGGTTAAATCGGGCGGTGTTACATGAGGCGGCCATGCTGCCTAAAGAAGGTACAGTAGTGAAAGAAAGTGGAAAAGTCTGTTTTCAGAGTAAAAACATCGTAAGGGGGTCAGGGCGTTGTATCACCATAAAAGGACGGTTAAAAAGCTGAGTTTGTTACTGGTTCTGGTCATGGCCGCAACCCTGCTGACACCGGCGGTAAATGCCGGCGCCAGCGGGGTATCCGGCTCACCGGCCAACAATGCCGTGCAGTTTCTGTACAATGAATACATCCAGAAGGGAATCAATAATTCGGAGTATGGGGTGGGTTCCTATGCTCTTTATGTCTTAAAGCAGGCCGGTGTTGATGTTGCTTCCTGGGTGTATAATGGTGAAAATCTAAATGATGCGGTTATAAACGCTGTTTATAACGATATTTCACAGCCAGATAATGTTCCGGCCAAGATCCTGGCCCAGGACCTCCTTGCCATGCAGGCGCTGGGGCGAAGCGATCTGGCCGATCAGCTTGTGGAGATCTTGAAAAACAGGCAGACGGAGAACGGCTTTGATACGGGAGCTTACAGCCTTTTCAGCAACCTGCCGGCCTTTGACCTGCTGGGCCGGGCGGGTAAGCTGAGCGTTATAAACGCTGCTTATACCAGGGATTACATTATAAGCAATCAACTTACCCAGTCTACTGTACCCTCAGAGGTATACGGTGCCTGGGGCGGGAGCTGGACGGATGACAAGGGCAAAACAAACTATTTTGCCGACTTCATGGCCACGGCCCAGGCGGTAAGGGCTCTGCATTATCTCGATCCCGGCGGGCAGGATGCCAGGGTGCAGGCGGCCATTAATAACGGCCTTAACTGGATGAGGGACCAGCAAAAGGCCGACGGCAGTTTTGTGGCCGGCTGGGACGACCCGGCCATTGACACCGCTGAAGTGGTTGTGACCTTAAAGGCGCTGGGAAGGGATCCGGCTGATTGGAAGACCAGTGACGGAAAAACGGCCGTTGATTATCTGATGAATAATGTCCTCAATCCGGATGGTAGTTTCGGCACCTCAAAGAACGCCATGGATGCCATCTGGGTGCTCAGTGCCTGTAACTTGTTAAGTAGTCAGTTTTATATTAACCCCTTCAATGTAATAAAGAACATCGGTGAGCAACAGCAATTTACAGCCGTCTGGCAGGACGCCTACGGCCAGTCTGACGTAACGCAATGGGCCACCTGGTCTGTGGCCGACAGCAGCATTGCCAGCGTCGATGACAGTGTTTATGGTCTGGTTAAAGCAATAAAGGCCGGCCAGACGGTGGTGAAGGCCGTGTACAACGGCCTGACGGCGGCGGCCACCCTGACCGTGCAGTCTGCGGCTGGAGGCGGCGGGACCGCTACCGCGGTAACGGTCGGGATGGCCGTAGTGGGCCTGAACGGAGAATTGCTCTACGGTCCCTCCTACGTAATGGTACCGAAAGAAAACAAATGGGGCCTTACCGCCCTGGGCGCCCTGGATGCATCGGGCGTTCCCTACCATACCTCCACGTGGTCCTGGGGCATTCTGGTAGATGAAATTGCCGGGCAGGCCAATAGCGGGATGGCCGGCTGGATGTATACGGTGAACGGGCAGGTTCCCTCCTTTGGCCCGGAAAAGTACAACATTAAAGAGGGCGACAAGATCATCTGGTACTACAGTAAGAGCATGGACCAGCAGCCCCCCGGATGGGACGACCTGGTGAAACGGGCCTCCGGAGGAAGCAATCAGGCAGCCAATCTGCCCGCTCCGGTGAGCGATTCCGTTTTAAATGCAGCCATCGAGGGTGCCGGTTCTGCCGGTCGGATCGTTCTGCAGGCAGAGGACAATCAAACTGTTCTGGCCCTGACGGTGGATCATCTGGCTAAAATAACCGGTGTTAACAAACCGCTGGCCGTGACCGTTTCCGGCGTGCAGTTTGTGCTTTCCGTGGATAGCCTGAAAGTACCGGAGTTGAAGGTTGCCGAGGCGGCGCAGTTGCAGGTTAAAGCCCAGAAGTTGAGCAGCATCGAAGCCCGGGATCTGGTCAAGCCTGTTGCCGACAAGCTAAAACTGGTGGGCGATGTCTACGAACTGGACGTGCTGGCAGTGAAGAAAGACGGCACGGCGCAGAAGATCGCGCAGCTTCCCGACTGCCTGGTAATGCTGCCGGTGCCTGCTGAAGCTAAGGAAGCGGCGGCGGGCGGCCGGGTGAAGGTATACCGCTATAACGAAAGTAAAAAGATCTGGGAGGAGGTGGGCGGAACCTATGACCCGGCGGCAGGTATCATTACCTTTAAAGCCGAACATTTTAGCAAATACGCCTTGATGGAAACCAGCACCCCGCCCGCGTTAAAAACCTTTGCCGACATTGCCGGGCACTGGGCGCAGAAGGATATAGAATTTATGGCCACAAAAGGGTACGTTGCCGGTGTGGGTGACAACAAATTTGCACCGGAAGCCATCGTTACCCGGGCCGAATTTGCCGCCATCCTGGCCCGTATGGCCGGCCTGATGGCCGAACCGGACGGGGCAAAGCGCTTCAATGACGTGCCGCAAAACGCCTGGTACTGCGGTATGGTGGGTGCGGCGGCGAAAGCAGGATTGGTGCGGGGAACCGGCGAACACAGTTTTGCACCAAATGAGCCCATCACCCGGGAGCAAATGGCGGCCATGATGGTGCGGTTAATGGCCCGGGAAGGACAGGATATGAGTATTGGTGAGGCCGATGCGGCCAGAATACTGGCCGGCTTTGAAGATGCTGCCTCTATTTCTCCCTGGGCGCGAAACTCTGTGGCCCTGGTGGTACGGGAGCAGGTCATGAGGGGCCGGGCGCTGGCCCGGTTCATCCCTGCAGGCAATACCACCCGGGCAGAAGCTACTGTAGTACTGTACCGGGTGTGGCAAAAGTTACAGCCGGCTGCTGCTGATAAGAAGTGATACTTCCATGTAGCTATGGGAGGGAGGGCGAGTAAGCCGGTCGGACCGGGGACATGCTGGCGGCCACGTGCCGCCCTTGTGCGGGAGCGGGTGTCGTTCCGCTCCCGCGGGCGCTACAGCGTGAAATGCTTACTTCTGTTTACATGGGGTGATTCCATGAAGCGCAAACTCATCTATGTTATTGGCCTGCTGGTGATTCTGGCCGGAGTGCTGGGCCCCGCCCTTTACATGCACAAAGTTTTCAGCTCCCAGCAGCAATACCGGCAGGCCCATAGCAGCCAGGCTGCTGGCAGCCAGAGAACTAACTACAGCGCAGCGGAACAGGAAAATGCTACTGCACAGAGCCAGCCTGTCGCTGGCACCGGTCAATCTTCTCCCGGGGTAAATACAACCCAGCCCCCCGGCGAATCAACGCAAAGTTCATCACCCGCAGCAAAACAGGACAACCAGGGAGCGGACAGAGCTCAAAGTAAGCGGTCCACCCCGCAGGGTGCGGCCCCTTCCCAACCGGCAGGAAATTCTTCTGCTGCGCCGGAGAGGGAAGCCGGGTGCAGGGTCTGGGTGGCCGTTGTCGGGAAAAATGATGAGTTTCTTTTCAGGCCGGCGCAGGTGACGGTTAAACCGGACAACAGGTGGGGGATTACCGCCCTGGGCGCCCTGGAGGCCACCGGTCTTCCCTACGCCATGAAACCGGCCTGGCCCGATTTTGTGGATTCCATAGGTGGGCAGGCCTGCAGCGGCATGGCCGGGTGGATGTATTCGGTAAACGGCGAGGTGCCCATGCACATGGCCAGCAAGCACCCGGTAAAAACGGGGGACAAAGTAATCTGGTGGTACAGCAGGAGCATGGATCAGCCCCCTCCACGGTGGGAAGACCTGGTAGGCAAAAAGTAAAGGGGTGCCGGAATGTTTGACAGGCTTTTTTACCGGGAAAAGGGGCTTTTCCTGCAGAGCTTTCACCCGGCTACGGTCCTGGTTTATCTTCTGGTGCTCCTCATTCTGAGCCTGATCTATGACCATCCCATTTACCTGCTGGCGCTTCTTCTCCTGCTTGCCCTCCTGATCAGGGAAGTGGACGGCCTGGATGCCTGGGAGGGATTTTTAAAAGCAGGGGTCTTTTTAATGCTGGTGGTGATGATGGTCAACCCCCTGGTGATCCGGGCCGGCAAAACCATCATCTGGCACGGTCCGGCAGTACCTTTCCTGGGGAAGCTGGACATATCCATGGAGGCCGTCTATTTCGGCGCGGCTTCCAGCTTGAGGCTTCTGGTCATCATCAGCATTTTTTGCCTTTATAATCTGATGATCAACCCGGACAGGGTATTGAATCTTTTTTCCGGAGTGGCCGGTAAATCAGTCCTGGTGATAACCCTGGCCACGCGGCTGTTTCCCACCATGGTGAGGGACCTGCAGAGGATCAGGGAAGTACAGCAGTTACGGGGCGTCGACTTTGACACGGGCAGCCTGTGGCAGCGGGCAAGGAAATACTCCAGTTTATATAACGTGCTGCTTTTATCCTCCCTGGAGGGTGCCATGGAGATTGCCGAGTCCATGCAGGCCAGGGCCTTTGGCAGCGGCAGGCGTTCCGTATACAGCCGGAATATCTTAAGACCCCGGGATCTCTTCTGTCTCGGCGGCAGCCTGCTGGCTTTGCTGGCGGCAGTATGGGGGTGGCGTTATGGCCACGGCCGGTACACCTTTTACCCGGAGGCGGACTTTCTAATTAAAGACGGCGCGACTCTGGTGGTCCTGTTTATTGTGTTGTTTTACCTGTCTGTGCCGCTTCTATTGAGCGAGGGGTGGAAGCATTGCCGCTTTTTAAAGTCGAAAATCTGACCTATTACTATCCCGGAACGGAAAAGCCCGCCCTGAAAAATATCAGCCTGGAAATCCGGGAAGGAGAGTTTCTCCTTGTTACCGGTGGTTCCGGTTCGGGCAAGTCCACCCTGTCCAGGGTACTGGCGGGCCTGATCCCCGACTTTTACGGGGGCCGTATCGGGGGCAAGGTTTTCTTCAAGGGTAGGGATATCCGGACGCTGGACCGCCGGAAACTGGCCCGTGAAGTGGGTATGGTCTTTCAGGATCCGGAAAAGCAAATTGTGCAGAGCTGTGTGGAGGCGGAAATAGCCTTTGGCCTGGAAAACCTGGGGTTACCACCTGACGAGATGTCGCGCCGGGTTGCCGAGGTGGTCAGTTTCATGAATCTATCCCCGGTTCAGGAAGCCTTTACGGCCGATCTCTCAGGCGGTCAGAAACAAAAGGTGGCGCTGGCCTCCGTGCTGGCCATGCAGCCCCGTGTGCTTATTCTTGACGAACCCACCTCTCAACTGGACCCCGTCTCGGCGGAAGAAATCCTGAATGTGGTGAAAAGGCTTAATGAAGAAATGGGCTTTACGGTGATCATGGTTGAGCAGAGGCTGGAAAGATGCTTTCATTTGGCAGACCGGGTGCTGTTCATGGCGGGGGGCGAAATTATCTGCCACGGTAATCCCGCCGAGGGAGCGCGGGAAGCGGTCAGGAGGGGACTTCCGTTTGTGCCGCCTGTGGCCAGTTTCTTTGCCCGCCTCAACTCGCCGGTGGTGCCCGTTACGGTAAAGGAGGGTCGGGAACTTTTACAGTCATACTTGAAAGGAAATGTAGCCGTTGCGAAACTGGATGTACCCCGCAGTAGCCATAATTCCACTGCAAAAGAGCAGGAAAAAAATAGCATTATCAGCCTGAAAAATGTATGGTTTGCTTATCCTGGCGGTCAAGAGGTTTTAAAGGATATAAGCCTTGATATAAAAGAAGGAGAATTTGTGGCCATCCTGGGGGAAAACGGTGCCGGTAAGTCGACCCTGCTCAAGATAATGGTGGGTTTGCTCAGACCGGGCCGGGGCAGGGTTTATGTAAATGGGAGAGAACCGGGACGTAATGGGTTTAAAGAAATCAGAAAATTTACCGCCTATTTATCCCAGAACCCCAACGACTACCTCTTCCACGAAACGGTGGAAGATGAGCTGCTTTTCACCATGCGTAATTTCGGCTTGAAAGACCGGGGGCGGGTGGATGAAATCCTGCACAGACTGCAGCTGGAGCGCTACCGCCGGCGAAACCCCAGGGACCTGAGCAGCGGGGAAAGGCAGAGGGTGGCTTTAGCTTCCGTTCTGGTTACCGACCCCGGTTTGATCATTTTAGATGAACCCACCAGGGGGGTTGATTTGGGTTTAAAGTCGGAACTGGGACATTTTCTGCAAGAGGAGGCCGCAAAGGGCAAAACGGTAATCGTGGTAACCCACGATGTGGAGTTTGCGGCCGAGTTTGCCGGAAGAGTGGTGATGATGTTTGCGGGAAGGATTGTTGCCGCCGGGGAAAAGCACGCGGTGTTGGGGAGATCCGTATTTTACTCCCCGCAGATCAGCAAGTTGTGCCGGGGCATTTGCGATGGAGTGGTCACCTCTGCCGAAGCGCTGGAACAGCTTGGGCCGCTTCTGGCCGCTAAACCGGCCGTCTTAATCAAAAGCACGGGAGAGAAGGCCATATGGGGACGAGCTGGGGGCTGTACACCACATTGACCGGCATCCTTGCCGTTTTATTGCTTTTGTCCGCCATGGAGAAAAAAGGGGCTCTGGACTCCCGGCAGGTATCGGTTATTGCCGTGCTGGCCGCCTTGTGTGCGGCTGGCCGGGCGGTGACGGGAGTGGGTCTTTTATTTCTGCAGCCCACCATGTTTCTGGTGGAGATAACGGGATTTGTCTATGGTGCGCGGGTCGGCTTCTTTACAGGGGCCATGACTCCTTTGATTTCCAACTTCTTTATGGGACAGGGATCCTGGACGCCCTGGCAGATGCTCTGCTGGGGGCTGGTGGGGGTTTCCGGGGCGGCAGTCAAAGTCCTGTTCCCCCGGGCGGGAAACAAAACCCTGACCGCAGTCTGCTTCCTCTGGGGTTACCTTTACGGGGCCATCATGGATGTCTGGCAGTGGACCGTCTTTATGCGCCCCCTGACCTGGCAGACCTATTTTCTCACCTGGGCGGCGGGTTTTAGCTTCGATTCCCTGCGGGCCGCCGGTAATCTTTTCTTCTGTGCCGCCCTGGGGCACCAGACCTTGAAGATTCTCCAGTATTTCCATAAGAAGATGGATATACAATATCTGGAAAGTTAACCCGGAGAAGAATCAGGCGTCTTTCGCTCCAGACAGCGCCGTACCCTGGTGGTAACGGTTTTACCAAATATTAACGTCGTATGGAGAAGGAGGGGCAGAATGCTAACGAGAAGGCCGTTTTTGTTTTTGCTGATCTTACTGCCCTTTTGCCTGGCCGCTGCAGAATTAATTTTTCCCGGGCAGGTAGAAGCAGCTCCCGGGCGGGCTCCGGCGGTAGAGTGGGCCTTTTCCCCGGGTAAGGGTGAGGCCCGCTGTGTGGCCCAGACAGGGGACGGAGGATATGTTTGCACCGGCTGGATCGAATCCAGGGAAGGGGGTTCTGACGTTTTCCTTGCCCGGATGGACCGTAAAGGGAACAGGCTGTGGCAAAAAGTATTCAAGGGCAATGGCTACAGCTGCGGGTACTGTGTAGAAGAAGTCCGCGGCGGCGGTTTTATCATTGTTGGGGATACAAAATCCAAAAACGGCTATGACCACGATGTTTATGTGGTGCGGACGGATGAAAGGGGCGAGCCCTTGTGGGAACGTAACTTCGGCGGCCGGTATTGCGATTATGCCTGGTCCGTGCAGCAGACAGAAGACGGTGGCTTCATCCTGGCCGGGGGTACGGAGTCCTTTGGCGCGGGCATATATGACGTCTACCTGATCAAACTGGATTCTTCCGGTAAGAAGCTCTGGGAAAAAACGTACGGCGGTAAGGGTTCCGATTGCGGTTATGCCGTGCTGGAGATGGGTGACGGCGGTTATCTCATTGCAGGTAATGCTGAATCCTTTGGTAACGGAAATCCCGACGTATACCTCCTGCGAACGGACGGAAATGGGCAGGTGATCTGGCAGAAGACATACGGCGGCAAGGGGTCGGATTACGGCTGGTCTCTGGCTCCATCCCGTGACGGCGGCTATGTGATTGCCGGCGAGAAGGAGATTACCGGCGGGCAGGGCGGGATTCTGGCGCCTTACCTGGTCCGGGTTGACCCTGATGGAAATTTGCTCTGGGAAAAGACGTACGGGGGCCAGAACGCCGGTTCGGCTTATGCCGTCCGCAAGACCGGGGATGGCGGGTATATCCTGGCGGGTAAAAAAGAATCCGCCGGGGGCGGCTACGATATCTGGGTGGTGAAAACAGACAAAAACGGCGATCCTGTCTGGGAGAAGACCATCGCCGGCGCCGGATGCAACAGCGGCTACAGCATCCAGCAGTCAAAAGACGGCGGGTATGTTGTGGCGGGGAGAAAGGGGATGGAAAAAGGTGCCGGGAGTGAGATTTTGTTGCTGAAACTAGAGGGGACCGGAACATTGAATACTCCCTTATTGCTGTTCACCGGTGCAGGAGCCGCCATTGCCGGCCTGGCTTTGCTTTTTACCCTGAAAAGGAGGGGAGCAAAACAGGGGATAAAAAATTTACAGGGCAGCAGGAACTTTGAATTTAATGGCGAACAACATTATAAAATTAATGGGCGGCAGAAGTCGCCTGGCTTTTTAGGGACCATTTAGGGATCACTATTCGGCAATTGAATTCAAAGTTTAGAGTACAGGCAACCATGAAGGTGCTGTTTTCCTCCAGGGAGGAGGGCAGGCTTTCATGGTTTTCTTATTTTTGCCTGCCCTGGGCAGGCAGTGCGGCATCAGCCGCGGTTTAACTGCGGGGGTCCTAAGCTAAACCTTGGCGTTAGCTTTTAACCCTATACCTGTTTGCCGGACGGGATCCACGGTAAACGGGTCGACTCCTTCTCAACAAGTATGCAGTGGTCTGGTCAACCCTGCATGCTGTACCTCCTTTCGTCCTGGCATGTGGGGACTGGTCACCCCCACATGCCGCCACTTCTTTTTTTAAAATTTGGAGGAGCAGCAAAAGGCATGCGTATAGCAGTAATTGACGGTCAGGGCGGGGGCATTGGCCGGGTCATCGTGGAAAAGTTGCGGAAGGCCCTGCCAAAGGACGATGTGGAAATCATTGCCCTGGGTACCAACGCCATGGCGGCGGCTTTGATGCTCAAGGCGGGGGCCAACGATGCGGCCAGCGGCGAAAATGCCGTTATTTACAATGCGGATAAGGTGGACATTATTGTGGGCACCATTGCCGTACTGATGCCCCACAGTATGCTGGGGGAATTTACCCCGGCCATGGCCGAAGCGGTGGCTAAGAGCCCTGCGAGAAAGATTCTTTTGCACCTGAATCGCTCCAATGTAGAGATAGTGGGGGTAGTTGCCGAGCCGCTACCCCATTTAATTGATTTTCTGGTAGAACGGGTGAAGACTATAATGGCTGCCAGGTGCGCGGGAAAGGGTTAAAGCCGCTGTTTATTTTCACATGGAGGGTCCATTTATGTCGGTTTTTCAGCGGGTAACATACCCCTTTACGGCCATTGTGGGCCAGGAAAAAATGAAAAAAGGGTTAATCTTGAATGCGATTAACCCCCGCCTGGGGGGAATTATCATCCGCGGGCAAAAGGGTACGGCCAAGTCCACCGCCGTGCGGGCACTGGCTGCCCTGTTGCCGGAAATTG
This sequence comes from Desulfofundulus luciae, assembly GCF_030813795.1. NCBI lineage: Bacteria > Bacillati > Bacillota > Clostridia > Eubacteriales > Peptococcaceae > Desulfofundulus > Desulfofundulus luciae. Next base: position 25,371 of record NZ_JAUSUX010000015.1, read on the forward strand.
AAGTGGTGGTGGGGTGTCCCTTTAACTGCGATCCCAATGACCTTGCTTGCCTTTGTCCCGGGTGTAGAGAACGGTTGGCGGCCGGCCGGAAGCTGGAAAGAACCAGCCGCCAGGTGCAGGTCATTGATCTGCCTGTTTCGGCCACCGAGGACCGGGTGGTGGGCAGCCTGGACTTTGAATACGCCATTAAGCACGGCCGGCCCCGTTTCGAGCCCGGGGTGCTTGCCCGGGCCAACCGGGGAATCATCTACGTAGATGAGGTCAACTTGCTGGATGATCATATTGTGGATGTCCTTTTAGATGCGGCGGCTATGGGCGTGAATGTGGTGGAAAGGGAAGGCATCTCATATACCCACCCGGCGGAGTTTGTCCTGGTGGGCACCATGAACCCGGAGGAGGGAGAACTGCGGCCCCAGTTGCTGGACCGTTTCGGCCTTTGTGTGCAAATTGAGGGGGTGGACGACCCGGAGCAACGGGTGGAAATCATCCGCCGCCGGGAGGCCTTTGATGCGGATCCAATGGTTTTTTTGGCCTGCTGGGCTCCTGAAGAACAAAGGTTAAGGGAGAAAATCATTGCCGCCCGCGCTTTGCTCCCCCGGGTTACCATCCCGGAGAATCTGTTATACCTGGCTGCCCGTTTGAGCATGGAAGCCCTGGCGGCCGGGCACCGGGCCGATATTGTCATGGCCGCTGCTGCCCGGACTATTGCCGCCTTCGACGGCCGGATAGAGGTAACCGAAAAAGACATCCTGGAAGCGGCAGAGCTGGTTCTTCCACACCGGGCGAGGGAAGCTCCTCCACTGCCTCCGGAGCAGCCGGAACCGCCTCAAGAGGAACCGGAACCGCCGCAAGAGGAAGATCATCAGGAACAAAACCCGGAACAAAGCGAAGAGGCCCCGGCCGGGGAACCTTTTGAAGATAGCCGATCGGCAGAACAACAGGAATCGCGGGACCAGGAGTCGTCAACACAGGATCAAGAGCCGGATCAGGCTTCCTCTCCTCCCGCAACTGCGCAGGATGTGGTCTTTGCTGTGGGGCAGCCCTTTCCGGTCCGGCGCATTACTTATGACCGGGACCGTCTGTTGCGAAAAGGGTCCGGGCGCCGTTCCCGCACCAGAACGGCCACCCGGGCCGGGCGATATGTGCGCAGTACCATGCAGCGCAAAAACAACGACCTGGCCTTTGACGCCACCTTAAGGGCGGCGGCTCCCTATCAGGCTTATCGAGAAAAGAATGGCCTGGCTGTGGCGCTCACACCGGCAGACATCCGGGAAAAAGTGCGGGAAAAGCGCATCGGGAACTTTTTGCTTTTCGTCGTAGATGCAAGCGGCTCCATGGGAGCGCAGCAGCGCATGGTGGAAACCAAGGGTGCCATCTTATCCCTCTTATTAGATGCTTACCAGAAGCGGGATAAAATTGGTCTGGTGGCCTTTAAGGGGGATGCGGCAGAAATTTTGCTGCCGCCCACCGGTAGCGTGGAGATGGGTTATAAGCTGCTGGAAGAACTGCCCACCGGCGGGAAAACCCCGCTTTCCGCCGGGCTGCTCAAGGCTTATGAGGTAGCCAGGGCCCACTTGTACAAGGACCCAAACATATCGCCTCTTTTGATTCTTATCTCCGATGGGCGGGCGAATGTTAGCATGGGTCAGGATAAGCCCCTGGCCGAGGCCCGTCGGGTAGCGGAAATGATCCGCGATGAGGAACGAATTAAAACCCTGGTCGTGGACGTGGAAAAGAACGGCTTTGTTACCTTTGGCCTGGCCCGGGAGCTTGCTTTTGCCCTGGGGGCTGAATATTACAAAATAGATGATTTAAAGGCCGATACTCTGGTACAGGCAGTGCGAGAGATTATTTGAAATCCTGGATTAAGGGAGATGGATAAAATGAAATATATTTACCCTTTTTCAGCCATCGTCGGGCAAGAAGAGATGAAAAAAGGCTTGTTGTTAAATGCCGTCAACCCCAAACTATCCGGCATTCTCATCCGGGGGGAAAAGGGCACCGCCAAATCCACCGCCGTGCGGGCTCTGGCGGCATTATTACCGGAGATCGATGTGGTTGCCGACTGCCCCTTTAGCTGTGACCCCGATGATATCACCACCATGTGTATGGACTGCCGGCAACGCCTTGCCGCGGGCGAGGAACTGCCCCGGGCCAGGCGAAAAATGCGGGTGGTGGACCTGCCCGTATCAGCCACTGAAGACCGGGTGGTGGGGACGCTGGACATTGAGCAGGCCATCAAAAAGGGAGAAAAGCACTTCGAACCGGGTGTTCTGGCCCAGGCCAACCGGGGTATTCTTTATGTGGACGAGGTAAACCTTTTAGACGATCACGTGGTCGATGTGTTGCTGGATTCCGCAGCTATGGGAGTAAACACTGTGGAGCGGGAAGGGGTTTCCTTCACCCACCCGGCACAATTTATTCTTGTGGGCACCATGAATCCGGAGGAGGGAGAACTGAGGCCCCAGTTGCTGGACCGTTTCGGCCTTTGTGTACATATCACCGGTATTATGGACCCGGAGCTGCGGGTGGAGGTGATCAGGCGCCGGGCTGCTTTTGAAGAAGATCCCGAAGGGTTTACCAGGCAGTGGGAGGGGGAAGAGGAAAAGTTACGCCGGCAAATCGTGGCGGCTAAAAAACTGCTGCCGGAGGTAGAAATCCCGGAGGAAATGCTTTATCTGATCGCAAAGATAGCCATTGAAATGGGTGTGGACGGCCACCGGGCCGACCTGGTGATGATGAAGGCGGCCAAAACCATGGCCGCCCTGGCCGGCCGTACCGAGGTTACCCGCGATGATGTGCACAGTTCGGTGAACCTGGCCCTGCTCCACCGCATGCGTCGCAAGCCTTTCCAGGAATTGGATATTGACCGGGAGAAGCTACAGGTGATCATGGGCGGACAAAAAGCACGCCATGCTCACGATTATCACCACGGCCACAGCCACCGGTAATATGACGACGCGTGCAGGGAGGGTGTGGCCGGTTTTTACGTGCAGTGACATTGAGCCGGAGGTTTGCAGAGTGATTGAGCTTCGCCAGTTGACCAAACATTACGGAAACATTGTCGCCGTGGATGGCCTGGACCTGGAGATAAAAAAGGGGGAGATCTTCGCCCTGCTCGGTCCCAACGGTGCCGGTAAGACTACCACTATAAGGATGCTGACCATGCTCACCAAACCTACCGGCGGCACGGCTTTAATCAATGGCTATGACGTTATGCGGGATCTGGACAGGGTGAAAAAGGAAATCGGCGTGGTGCCCCAGCATATGAACCTGGACCAGGAGTTGACCGCCCGGGAAAACCTGGAACTGCACGGGCGCCTGCACAGGATTCCTGCTTCCCGCCGGCGGGAAAGAATCGAGGAACTCCTCGACTACGTGGAACTCCGGGAGCGGGCAGGGGATCTGGTGAGCAAATTTTCCGGAGGCATGAAACGCCGGTTGATGATTGCCCGGGCATTGATGCACAACCCAAAAGTTCTTTTCTTAGACGAACCTACCGTGGGTCTGGACCCCCAGACCCGCCGCAAGATCTGGGACTTAATCCGGCGCATGAACAGTGAAGGCATGACTGTCCTTTTAACCACCCATTACATTGAAGAAGCGGAAGTTCTCTGCCACCGGGTGGGCATTATGGATAAAGGCCGGTTGATTGCCCTGGGGACACCCCGGGAATTAAAGCAAAAAGTAGGGGAAGTGGTGGTGGAATCCTTTGGTGGCAAAGACACCGGTTATAAACTTTTTCCCAGCCGTGATAGGGCCCTGGCCTATGCCGGCCAGTTGGATGGAAATGTTTTAATCCGGGAATCCAACCTGGAAGATGTTTTCGTCGAGCTAACCGGGCGTAAGGTGGGTGATTGAGATCGATTTCTACACCGTATTCTGGCGGGAAATGGTGGTTTTCAGGCGTACCTTTGTTAAATTCTTTGCTTCCCGGCTGGTGAGCCCCCTTTTATATCTGGTGGCTTTTGGCTGGGGGCTGGGCCGGGGGATTCAAATGAATGGGGGCAACTATCTGGAATTTGTGGTGCCCGGGATTATCGCCCTTTCGGCCATGAATACCAGCTTTAACGCCGTGGGCGTTTCCCTGAATATGAGCCGCCTGTACCACAAAACCTTAGAGGAATACCTGATTGCTCCCATCAGCGCCGGTGCTTTTGTGCTGGGCAAAGTGCTGGCGGGCACCGTGCGCGGGCTGGTTGCTTCTCTGATCATTCTGGCCCTGGCTTTTGTGTTTGGAGCCCACCTTGCTATAAATGGGTGGTTTTTCCTGGTGGTCATCCTCACCTGTTTTCTCTTTGCCGCCCTGGGAGTGGTGGCGGCCATGACCATCAACTCCCACGAGGATATGGCCAACTTTTCTACTTTTGTTATTTTGCCCATGTCCTTTCTCTGCGGTACCTTCTTTTCCCCTGACCGCCTGCCCGGGGCCGTAGCGTATATAATAGAGGTGCTGCCCTTAACCCACTCCAGCCATGCCTTACGTGCCCTGGCCCGCGGGGACGGGCTTCTGCCCGTATCCCTGGCAGTGCTGGCGGGGTATGCGGCGGTGTTGTTTGTTGCTGGCGTAATGGTGGTGAAAAGGGTCAGGTAAGGAGGAGGGCCTGTAAGGCCCTCTTCCTTAATGCAGGTGAAGCTGTTTCATCTCCTTGAGCAGTCTTTCGCCGTCATTTATATGTGCCTGCAGGTGACTGATGCGGTCCGGATCGGCATTGGTCCGTTTCAAATCCTCCAGCTCCAGCCGGTGAGCTGCTAGTGAGCCCTCCAGTTCCCGGTACATTTCCATGGCCCGTTCAAAAGAGAGACCCCTTTGCCTTTCTTCTTCAAAACGGTGCTTGATGCTGGAACAACTCATGTGCATAACCTCCTTAAAGTATTTTTATCCTGAAGTTTGCCTCATCCCGCGGAAAAAGATACCTGAATAAAATTTTTATTCCGGGAGGAATTTTTCACTTTGAGTAGAATATTTCCACCTTAAGTAGAATAGAGGGAAACTAAACCCGTATTACAAAGGCGACCGGAGTCGCTACCTCGTGACATTTTCAAATAATAACCGCTTTTAAAACTTAATATTTAAGTAATAAGCCACGAAGGCGGAACTTTCCTTTACGAAGGAGGGTTATTGTCTTCGTGGCTTTTTATTGTATGGATAGGGGGGATTTCATGAAAAAAGTTACCGCCGTGATGTGGCACAGCCACACCACCACTATGCGGCGGGCCGCGGAGCTGGTCAGGGACGTGCTGGAGGTTAAGGTGTACTCGGCCCGCTTTTTAGATGAGGGTAAAGAAGATCTCACTGAAGCCCTCGAGGACATGGCCCGGGCCGACCTGATTTTCCTTTACCGTTCAGCGGCAGAAATTGTCTGGGATGAACTGGAAAAGACGGTAAAACGACTGGCCAGGCCCGTGGTTTGCGTGGCCCATGACCCGGCTTTGTGGGTCCTTTCAACAGTGGGGCCGGATGTGGTTTCCAGATGCTACACATATATAGTTCAGGGCGGTAAAGAAAATTTTGCCCACATGCTCCGGTATCTGGCTGTCGAAGTTCTGGGTGAGCGGCTGGAGTACAGCGAGCCGCTTACCTTCCCCTGGGAGGGTATTTACCACCCGGCCGCTTCTGGTTGTTTTGCTACGGTGGAAGATTACCTGTCCTGGTACGAGACATACCTCAGTCAAGCCGGCTGGCCCGAATCATTGGTCGCTTCCGCTCCCACCGTGGGCCTGCTCTTTGCCCGCAACAACTGGGTAAACGGTAACCTGGCTGTGGAGAACTTGTTAATTCGCCTCCTGGAGGAAGAAGGGTTCAGGGTTATCCCTGCCTTCTGCTACTCCCTGAAAGATGACGGGCTGGGTACGAAGGGTTCCGGTGAGGTGGTGCGCCAGTACTTCTTAGCTCAGGACGGAAGGCCCCGTATCAAGGCCATGGTCAAGCTGATCTCCTTCTTTTTGGAAGCCCGCACCCGAACCGATGACTTCTTGCGCGAGGATGTGGCCACCTCAGGAGTGGCCCTCTTACAGCGGCTGGGTGTGCCCGTCTTCCAGCCGGTAACTTCCTTTTACCGCACGGTAGAGGAATGGGTAGAGGATCCCCAGGGTTTAAACCGGGATATAGCCTGGTGTATAGCTCTACCCGAGTTTGAAGGGGTAATCGAGCCAATTTTCATTGCCGGAGCCAGGCGTGAAGGGGAACTGGAAATCCGCGTGCCCGTGGAAGAGCGCTGCCGGCACCTGGTGAACAGGGTGTCCAGGTGGGTTGAACTGGCGCGAAAGCCGGTCCACGAGCGAAAAGTGGCTTTTATCCTCCACAACAACCCCTGTGCCTCGGTGGAAGCCACGGTGGGCAGCGGAGCCAACCTGGACACCCTGGAGAGCGTGACCAGGATTTTGTGCCGTATGAAGGAAGCGGGTTATTCCGTGGAAGTTCCCGCCAGCGGCAAAGAGTTAATCGACACCATTATGAACCGGAAGGCCATCTCGGAATTCCGCTGGACTACCACCGATGAAATTATCAGCAAGGGCGGGGCGTTAAAGCTCATGCCCGTAGAAGAGTACCGGCAGTGGTTTGATCATTTATCTCTGCGGGTGAAGGAACGGCTTACTGAAGCCTGGGGTGCCCCGCCGGGAGAAGCCAAAAACGGCGTACCCGCGGCCATGGTCCACGAGGGGAAAATCGTCATTACCGGAGTTCAATATGGCAACGCTGTGGTATGCGTGCAGCCGAAGCGGGGCTGTGCCGGTGCCCGCTGCGACGGGCAGGTCTGCAAAATCCTGCACGACCCGGACATCCCGCCGCCGCACCAGTACCTGGCCACCTACCGCTACCTGGAGCGGGACTTTGGCGTGGATGTCCTAGTGCACGTGGGCACCCACGGCAACCTGGAATTCCTGCCCGGCAAAGGCGTGGGACTCTCCGGCGAGTGTTACCCGGATTTAGCCATCGGTTCCCTCCCTCACCTTTACATCTACAACGCGGATAACCCGCCGGAGGGCACCATTGCCAAAAGGAGGAGCTATGCCACCCTGGTGGACCACATGCAGACGGTGATGACCGGGGGTGGTCTCTACGACGAGCTGGCCGAGCTGGAGCGCTACCTGGAGGAATACGAAAAGGCCAGGGTGGCCGACCCGGCCCGGGCCCATACTCTGGAGCATTTAATTATTGAAGAAATCAAAAAGACCAACCTGGACAAGCAAATTTCCGTGGAAGGCGGCCATGATAATTTTGCCGCCATTGCCGAAAAAGCCCACGCCGTGCTTTCCACCATCCGCAACACGCAGATCCAGGACGGGCAGCACATCTTCGGCGAGATACCGGAAGGAGAGCGGCGCATTGAATTCATCAACTCCATCCTGCGCTTTGACGCCGGGGAAAAGGTCTCTTTGCGCCGGGCCGTGGCCGGCCTCATGAATCTGGATCTGGCCGGGCTTTTGGCCGACCAGGGAAGGTTCTCGACTCGTTACGGCAAGTCCTATGGTGCCCTCTTGGAAGAAATTGATGCTGCGGCTAAAGCCTTTATTGGCAGGTTCTTAAAGGGACAGGAAGTGGATCCGGGTTTTGCTCAAGAGGTCCTGGGGGATAAGTTTGTCTGCCCCGAGGCTTTGCCGGAAGTAAATGCCCTTTTACCACGGGTGCTGGATTTGAACGAGCGTATTGAAGGTTCTAAGGAGATCGAATCGCTGCTGGCCGGTTTTGACGGGAAATACATCCCCGCCGGGCCCTCCGGGCTGATCACCCGCGGCAGGGACGATGTACTGCCTACTGGCCGCAACTTTTATTCCCTGGACCCCCACCGGGTGCCCACCCGGGCCGCCTGGGAAGTGGGCAAGCGCCTGGCGGAAAAAATTCTGGAAAAACACCTGGCTGATGAAGGCCGCTATCCGGAGAACATTGCCCTTTACTGGATGTGCAACGACATTATGTGGGCCGACGGCGAGGGCCTGGGGCAGATGTTCTACCTTTTGGGCGTGCGTCCCCGGTGGCTGCCCAACGGTCGGGTGGCGGGTATCGAAGTAATCCCGCTGGAAGAATTAGGACGCCCCCGCATTGACCTGACCGTGCGGGTCTCCGGCATTACCCGGGACAACTTCCCCAACTGCGTAGAGCTTTTAGATGAGGCCATCCAGACCGTGGCCGCCCTGGACGAGCCGCCGGAGCAGAACTACGTCCGCAAGCACACCCTGGCCCGACTGGACGGGCAGAACGACCCGCAGGCCTGGCGGGACGCCACCTTGCGCATCTTTGCCTCGAAGCCCGGCACCTACCAGGCCGGCGTCAACCTGGCCGTTTACGCTTCGGCCTGGAAAGAGGAGAAAGACCTTGCCGATATCTTTATCTACTGGAACGGTTACGCCTACGGCAAGGGTGTTTTTGGCAAGGAGGCCTTCCGCCAGTTGCAGGCCAGCCTGAAGACGGTGGATGTAACCTATAACAAGGTGGTTACCGACGAGTACGACCTCTTCGGCTGCTGCTGCTACTTCGGCACCCATGGCGGGATGACTGCCGCCGCCCGGGTGGCCTCCGGTAAAGAGGTGAGGACCTACTACGGCGATACCAGGGAACCGGAGCATGTGGAAGTACGCACCCTGGCCGATGAGATCCGGCGGGTGGTCCGGACGAAGCTTTTGAACCCGAAGTGGATCGAGGGGCAGAAGCGGCACGGTTATAAAGGCGCCGGGGACATTTCCAAACGTATTGGCCGGGTCTACGGCTGGGAAGCCACCACGCAGGAAGTGGACGACTGGATCTTCGATGACATCACCAGGACCTTTATCCTGGACGAAGAAAACCGCCGTTTCTTTGAAGAACACAACCCCTGGGCGCTGGAAGAAATCGCCCGCCGGTTGCTGGAGGCCCACCAGCGGGGCCTGTGGAATGCCGATCCCGAAGTGCTGGAAGGATTGAAAGAACACTACCTGGAGATCGAAGGCTGGCTGGAGGAGAGAATGGGCGACATCAAGGGCGACTTCCAGGGCGGCGCCATCGACATCCTCACCGCCGAGGAAGTGGCCGACTGGGGAGCCAAGATGCGGGAGATCAAAGCAAGGTTGGGGAGTTAAAATTTGGCTTTTGTTTCTGGGGAGAGGAGAGTCACATCATGATTTTTTGGAGGAAGTGGCTGCCTGTAACAGTGGTGGTACTGCTGGTGGTATCTATTCTAGCCAGTGGCTGTACTTCCGGTCAGGGTAAATCATCTAAGCAAAGAGTTATCGTTAAAGAACGGTTGGTTGCCCCTAATGGGCAAATTGAAGATCGCGAAGTTTCGGTTCCCTGCCCGCCCATGCGGGTGGTGGTTTTGGGGGGCTACCCTGCTGAGATGCTAAAAGCCCTTGGCGTTGAGAATACGGTAGTTGCTGTCGATGAGCACACACAGGAAAAGACGGGATGGCCGGACTATGTGAAGAATTTGCCTTCGGTGGGATCCTCAAATACGCCGAGCATGGAGAAAATCTTGGCTTTAAAACCGGACCTGGTTATCGAAGGTTTTTTGGAGCCCAAGTTAAGGGAGCGACTTTTGAGCTCCGGAATTGCTGTCCTTAAAATTTACGGGTACAGGACTGAACTGATCGCATCTGAAATTGAGACACTGGGCATGGTTTTCAAATGCCAGGAGCGGGCTCGGGAGTATGCCGGCTACTTAGAAAAACAGTGGCTGGCAATAAAGAAACGGACAAAAGGTTTGGCAGAAAAAGATAAACCGAAGGTTTACTGGGAATCAAGTTTTGGGGAGTGGAAAACTCATGGTCCCGGGTCTGGTGCCCAACCCCTTATTGAGTGGGCTGGCGGGATTAACATAGCTGCTGACCAGAATTCTTCCTATCCCAAGGTAACTCCAGAATGGGTGGCAGCAAAAAACCCGGATGTAATTATTAAATACGTTGGTGCTCCGGCCATCGGCTGGAAGGGGGATGTTAAAAAGCTTGAAGAAATACGCCAGCAGATCATGAACCGCCCTGCTCTCAAGAACACCAATGCCGTTAAAAACTCGCGGGTGTTCCTGGTTAGTGACAAAATTACCTGCGCCCCTCAGGGTGCGGCAGGAGAGTGGTATATTGCCAAGTGGCTGCACCCTGAACTCTTTCGGGATGTGAATCCAGAGGCGGTGCACCGGGAGATGCTCAAGAAGTTCTACGGGGAGGAGCTTAAAGGCGTATGGGTTTACCCGTTGAAGTAGGTGGCCCTGGTCCGGGGGCAGATATAAGTGCTATTAAAACGGCATATTCCCGCCACATTGGCCGGAAAATCCTCCTGGTCGGTGTTTTGCTCGGCTTAACCGGTGCTACTGCCCTGGTGGCTACCGCGGTGGGAGCCGCCGGGATAAGTGTGGCGGACGTCTGGCGGGTAATTCTTTCCCATCTGGGTGTGCCGGTAACCCTGGAAAGTGATCTGGCCGAGACGGTGGTCTGGGAGATCCGCCTACCCCGCATTCTGCTGGCCACCATCACCGGGATGAGCCTGGCAGGGGCCGGGGCGGTGATGCAGGGGGTGCTGCGTAACCCCCTGGTTTCGCCCTACACGATGGGGCTTTCCAGCGGCGCGGCCTTCGGAGCGGCCCTGGCCATCGTGCTGGGGACGGGCCTGGTGGGCGGGAACTACCTCGACGTATCGCGCTGGCTCATCGTTACCAACGCCTTCATCTTCGGGGGGTTGACCACACTCCTGGCTTTCTCCCTGGCCCGGTTTAAGGGTATGGCGCCCGAAACGCTGGTTCTGGGCGGGGTGGCCATTGGTTACCTCTTTCAGGCGGGCGTCTCCCTCTTGAAGTACATTTCCAATAACGAAGCCTTAAAAGAACTGGTGGTCTGGCTGATGGGCGGCTTCTGGGGGGCGGACTGGCGGACGGTGGCGCTCCTCACACCGGTGGTACTTCTCTGTATGGCCGGACTCCTCCTGTACGCCTGGGACCTCAACGTGCTGGGGGTTGGGGAGGAGGTGGCGGCCAGCTTAGGGATAAATGTGGGGCGCCTGAGGGTTTATACCCTGACTCTGGCTACCCTTGCTGCTGCAGCTACGGTGGCCTTCACCGGCATCATCGGGTTTATCTGCCTGGTGGGGCCGCACATCTGCCGGATGCTTGTGGGCAGCGACAACCGGTTTTTGATCCCCTGCTCCTGCCTGATGGGAGCGGTGCTCCTGCTTCTGGCCGATACCCTGGCGCGGACCATCATTGCGCCGGCGGAAATTCCGGTAGGGATTATCACCGCCCTGATGGGCTCTCCCTTCTTCATCTACCTGCTAATCAAGAAAAAGCGGCAGTGGTGGGGATAGGAAAAGGGGCCGGAACGGGAGGGGGGGGTGATAGCTCATCCTGCCTGGAACAGTATTTCTGGCGCCGGGGAACTTAATTTTTAAATTTTGATGGTAAGGAGGGACGTAATTTTGCTGAGGGGGAGAAAATGGCTGCTTCCTTTAACCTGCTTTTTGATAGCTGTTGTCGCCTTATTGGGGGTTACAGGTAACAGGGAAGCGGTGGCTCAGAAGCGGATTACCATCAAGGATTCCATGGGGCGCACGGTGAGCGTTCCCTGCCCGCCGCAGCGGATTGTGGAGGTAAACGGTGATGTGGCCGAATTGATCTGTGCCTTCGGAGACGCAGGTAAAATCGTAGGAGCGAGCAGCTATACGCTGGAAGATAAAATACTCAAGCCAAAGCTGAAAAAAGCAAAGGACGTCGGCAAGAGTTTCACGCCCAGTGTCGAGAAAATCATCTCGCTCAAGCCCGACATCGTCTTCGGTTACGGCAATTTCTTAAAGCCGGAAGTCGTAGCACAGCTCCAGCGGGCGGGCATACCAGTAGTGTTTTTGGATTGCTACAAGCTTAAAACGATGGCACAGGACATCCGCACCCTGGGGACCATTCTCAACCGCAGGAAAGAGGCGGAAGCTTACATTGCTTATTTCGAGAAGTACCAGAAGCTGTTTGCGGAGCGGACAAAGAAAATACCGCTCAATAAGCGGCCGCTGGTCTACCTGGAGCAGTACACCGACTACACGTTGAGTGGTCCGGGTTCCGGCGGCGCCGAGCTTTTGGACGGCATCGGGGCCCGGAATATCGGTGCCGGGTTGCGTGCGCCCTACCCGAAGATAAGTTCCGAGTGGCTGGTGGCCCAGAACCCGCAGGTGATCATTAAAGCGTGCAGCACCAGCGTTCCCAGCGGTTACGGGGAGAATGCGGACGCGATGAAAAAGAAGCGCACGGAGATGATGCGCCGCCCTGGCTGGAACAAAATTACCGCCGTGCGGCAGGGGAAGGTCTACATGCTCTCCAGCGAGATCTTCACCGGGCCGCGGGCGATCGTGGGGATGGCTTACATGGCGAAGTGGCTCTACCCGCAGCTTTTCCGTGATGTTAACCCGGAGGCGATCCACAAAGAGATGCTCAAAAAGTTTCTCGGCATAGAGCTTAAAGGGGCTTATGTTTATCCGGCCAAATAAAGGTTTTAAGGGAGGTTGGATGACAGCCGTGATGAGCAAAATTCTGGTGTTGATTTGCGTATTCTGCTTTTTGCTGACTGCGGCCGGACCGGCAGCGGCCTATACAACAGTAAAAGCCCAGCAAACTCCTACCGTTAGTGCTGATAGCACGGTGGCCCTGGGGACGTTACTGCTTAAAGAAGAGTACGCCAACTCCATTAAAACTGGAGACTGGGTTACCATCAGCCTGCCTTCCTTTGTGGAACTGCAGCAATTGCGCTTGTATTTTCCTGGCGGCACATCCTACTGGCCGTCGGTGACTGATGCCACTTATGCTGTTGATTATACGGTGTACAGGATGGGAGATGAGATTCCTCTGGGCAGCAGTGGTGTTACCCTGTGGAAAGAAGGATTGAACACTTTTAGCCTTAAAGTTACAAAAATAAACAGAAAATCTGCAACATCTACTTTCCGGTGCGAAATCTACTTCGACCAGGTCTACATAAAGGCCCTGCCTCCTGAAGAATCAGGGAAGATAGATGTAACCCTCGATGCTCCTTCAGGCAGCGGGTTTAGTCCAGGTACAGTTACGGTAGCCAATGTCTCCATTGGTGGAAGTACGGCTACGGCTGCTTCGCCGGAAAGCTTGACCGACCTGGGGGGGAAAGTGGCTAATATTACCCTTAAGGAGAATGTCCCCGGGGCTCTTAAAATGAACGGTACCGATTTCAGAAAACAGGATACGGTAAAATTTGTCCTTTCCCCTGGTTTTACCTGGCAAACCGTAGTTCTGCTCCCGAGCTGGGGATGGCAGTCAGGTGATATTGATTATGCCATGGGTGAGGATACCAGTGGCAGGAGTGTTCTGTATTTACAAATCAAAAAAGAAACCACGAAGGATACCGGGGTGGGGCGGGTGATTATTTCGGGAACGGTTTCGGTGGACGAAAGCATAGCCCGGTCCGGTAAGGTGGAGGTAAGCTACGAGGGTAACAATCCGGGTGTTGATCCGGCTCTGCTTGAAGTAGCTGAATATAGCACTGCAGGAGCGGCCGTCAACGGCAAAACTGCTACGGATGTTGTTGCCGGCCACAGCAACCAGCGGATAGGAGAGTTTACGGTGACTGAGGGGATGGCCGGTGATCTGGCCAGGGGTCGTACCATCACCCTAACGTTACCTGAAGGAGTCAAATGGAACACTTATCCCACAGTAAAAAGGGAAGCCGGAAATGGCGAACTGAGCGGTCCCGTACCGGTGGGCGATGACAAACAAACAGTCAAATTTACCGTGATCAGGTCGGGTACTGAGAAAACCGCTTTTTGCTTCAAATATGCCGCGGTTGACCTGGCTCTGGATGCTCCCGAGCAGGTGGATATCACCGTGGGCGGCTCTGCCGGGGCCAGGGGTACCGTAACTGTAGCCCATGTTCAGCCTCCGGTTGCGGTGGTTGCAGAAAAGACCACGGTACGCATTGGTGTTCCCAGCCAGCCTGGCGGCAAGCTGACGATTACCGAAAATATGCCGGGTGCTGTGCGGGCCAGGGACGCCGGCGGTGCCACGGCATTCCTCCGGCTTGAGCTACCTGAAGGCGTTACTTTCGCTCAAAAACCGGTGGTGGAAGTGAGCACCGGAGATCTCATTCTGGACAACACTCATATCAGACTCGAACAGGGCGACCGGGTGCTGGTGATTCCTGTCAAGACATCCAGTGTTAGCCCTGTTAGTAAACCGATTGAGGAATCTGCTGTGCAGTCTGAAAGTTCCCCCACCGGTGAAGCAGAAGAAAAGTCCGCTAGCAGTACGGAAGTGGGAGTAACCGGTAGTGGTACTGAAACAAGTAGCGGTACAGAAACACAGGGTAGTACCATCACGGTCAGCGGTATAGTGTTAACCGTAGATAGAACAGTTCCGGAAGGGGCGGTCAATCTGAAAGTAAGCGGCAGTGCCTTAAGCGAGACTGAAAGGATTTTTTCTGGTACATTAAATGAACTGAAAGTACCTCTGGCCACATGTGGCACTCCTGCCCCAGATCAGATTAGGGTGGCGGCTGTATTCACCATTGGCAGCAAAATGTATCAAGTCGGCGGCACGGAAAGGGAAATGGACGTGGAGCCTTACGTTAAGAACGGCCGCACCTATGCCCCGGTGAGGTACCTTGCCCTGGCTGCCGGCCTGAATGACGAAAACATCCTGTGGGACGGTTCAAATCAGACCGTAACCCTTCTGGCCGGCAAGCGGGTGGTCCAGTTCAAGGTGGGGCAAAAGGCCTATCTCATCCAGGGTGTGCCCATCTCTATTGATGCAGCGCCGGAAATAGTCAACGGGCGGACAATGCTACCATACCGCTTTGTAGCGCAGGCGCTGGGACTGCAGGCAGAGTGGAATGAATCTGCCCAGCAGGTGATTATCCGTTAATAAGGTAGTACCGGGGGTGCTCCGTAAACCAGCGTACCCCCGGTACTGTATCCAGGAGAGGAGGAAATCGGGGTGCGGCTTCAAGTTAAGGGCGTGTGTTTTTCCTACGGAAGCGTATCAGTTCTGGAAGATGTGACCTTTAAAGTACAGGCCGGCGAGACATTGGGCATTATAGGGCCCAATGGTTCCGGCAAGAGTACCCTTTTGCGCTGCCTGGCCAGGGTGTTGAAGCCGCGTATGGGGACGGTTTTTCTGGACGGGAAAAACCTGGCCGCTCTTCGCGGCCGGGAGGTGGGCCGCTATTTGGGGTACGTGCCCCCACCGGGTACGGGGCAGGCTTTTCCGTGCACCGTACTGGAAACGGTGCTGCAGGGACGCCGTCCCCACCTCACCTGGGGAGTTAGCCATGGCGACCTTGCTGCGGTAACCAGAGCGCTGGCCTATTTGGGTTTAACCGGCCTGGGGGAGCGGCAGCTCGGTGAACTTTCCAGCGGCCAGCGGCAGAAAGTGCTTATTGCCCGGGCCCTGGCCCAGGAACCCGAGGTTTTTCTGCTGGACGAACCCACGGCGACCCTGGATATACGTTACCAGCTTGAGGTTCTGGCGCGGATGCGGGAACTTGCCACGGAACAGGGGCGGGTGGTGGTAATGGTGCTTCACGACCTCAATCTGGCCAGCCGCTTTAGCGATCGTTTGTTGTTGCTGCATAACGGGCGTATTGTTGCCGCCGGTACTCCCAAAACGGTGCTTACGCCGGAGAACATTCGTGTTGTATATGGGGTCGAAGCAGTGGTAACAGAGTCCAGGTGGGGCCTGCAGGTGACGCCGGTGGCGCCGCTGGATATGACCGGAACGAAGGGAATGGTAAAGGTAGTTCTGGCTGCTCGGGGATGACGATTGGTAAATCTACTTTGAGAGGGGCCGGTCGACCAGTTTTATCTGGGATATGATTCCATGCCCTCTGGGCGGATATGAGTCGCCGGAGGCCTGAAGGAAGGGCGTGGAAGGAGCGGGAGAGGTTGAAAGGTGCCGGAGCCGATACCTGTGTACAAGAGCAGCCGGCGGTAATGATCGAACTGAAGGACGTAGTAAAAAACTACGGCCGTATAACAGCCGTAGCCGGCGTGAGTTTTCAGGTTTTGCAGGGGGAAATCTTCGGCCTTTTAGGCCCCAACGGGGCCGGCAAAACCACCACCATCCGCATGCTCACGACCCTGACCAGGCCCACCGCCGGAGAGCTATATGTGGCCGGTTACCCCGTGGCTACCTGCCCGGTGGAGGTTAAGAAGCGCATCGGCGTGGTGCCCCAGCAAAATAACCTGGAGCGGGAATTAACCGGGCGGGAAAACCTTTTGCTCCATGCCCTGCTGCACAGGATGTCCCGGGTTGAGCGGGAGCGGCGTATTGAGGAGTTGCTGGATTATGTAGGCCTCTCTTCCCGGGCTGATGAACGGGTACAGCATTACTCGGGCGGTATGGCCCGCCGCCTGCTCATTGCCCGGGCCCTGCTGCATTGCCCGCCTATTCTCTTTCTGGATGAACCGACCATCGGCCTGGACCCGCAGACCCGCCGCAAGATTTGGGATTTAATCCAGTTGATGAACAGGGACGGGATGACCGTACTATTGACCACCCATTACATCGAAGAGGCGGACAGCCTGTGTCACCGTGTGGGCATCATTGACCACGGCCGGCTTATCGCCCTGGGGACGCCGGCGGAATTAAAGGAGAGGCTGGGGAATTACTGCGTGGAATTCTTGAACGAACAGGGTACCGAGCGGCATTTCTTTGCCACCCGGAGCGAAGCAAAGGCATACGCCCAGAGCAAAGATTTTGATACGGTAGTCCGGCGTACCAACCTGGAGGATGTTTTTGTGGAGCTGACCGGCCGTGAAGCAAGGGAACTGGCTTCAGTCTAAAAAGTTACCTACCGGTGAGGGTGCCCCCCTGGCCGGGAGCTCTTTGAGAGTTGGGTCGCCTTTAGCCCGCCTGGACTGGCTGCCCATTGTGCTGGCCATGGGGATGGTCTGGCGGCGTCGCTGGTGGCGCTTTCTCATCGGGGGATTGAACAGGCCGCTGATCTTCCTGGTTATTTTTGCCTGGAACCTGGGCGATAAGGCGGCTACCGCCACCGGCAGTTATCTGGGTTTTCTGGTGCCCGGCCTGGTGGTCATGGCTGCAGTTTCGGCCAGCTATGCCGACCTGGTGAACTGGTTTACCCTGAGGCGTACTTTTTACCGGGTGCTGGACGAGTACCTGCTGGCTCCCATTTCCAGCAGTTCACTTTTAATCGGGCACGTGCTGGGTGCAGGGATCAAGGGATTTCTTACTTCCCTGTTGGTGTTCCTGACCGCGTCCCTGCTGGTCAGGGGTTTCCAGTTTTCCATTCTCTGCTTTATTCAATTATTGATTATCTGCCTCACCTTTGCCTGCCTGGCGGTGGCCGTAGCCATGGTCGCCGGGGGTGATAAAGATACACTGATGTTTACCAACCTGATCGTGTTTCCGATGACCTTTTTCTGCGGCACCTTTTTTCCGGTGGAGCAACTGCCCGGCCCGCTGGAGTGCTTGAGCTGGGGCCTGCCCCTGACGGCGGCCACCTATAACCTGCGCGCTCTTGTCCTGACCGGTACCGGTAAGCCGGGGTGGTTTTTCCAGAGTCTGGGCTGGTTGGCTGGTCTGTACCTGGTGGCTTACTTCTTATTGAGGTGGCGGTTGAAAGATTAAGTAGGGCAGCGGCTTTTACGGCCTGCTCGAATGCCGCTCTTTGAAGCTGTCCCGGTTGGGTTCCTCAGGCACGCGGTCGAGCGTGAGCCGGGGCAGGCTTAAGCTGGGGTAGGCAGAACCCGGAGATATTCAAGCGCCGGTATCTGTAGGGGATGTGATGTTGTTTGCGTGTTCCGGCAACCACGAGCGGGGTAAAGGCTCGCTGCTTTTTACCCCCATGGTACCCAATTATCTGGGAGGAAATGATCTACTGGCGGAGCAAGTTCTGGCTCTACCTGGCTACCTACATGCTCTCCCCCATGCTCTTTTTGCTCTCCTTTGGATTCGGGGTGGGGCGGCGGCTGCAGATGATCATGCCCGGAGGGATGAGCTA
The DNA here is from genome assembly GCF_030813795.1 of Desulfofundulus luciae. Classification (NCBI taxonomy): domain Bacteria; kingdom Bacillati; phylum Bacillota; class Clostridia; order Eubacteriales; family Peptococcaceae; genus Desulfofundulus; species Desulfofundulus luciae. The sequence continues at coordinate 43,299 of NZ_JAUSUX010000015.1, forward strand.
TTTGGACTTTTTGGTGCCGGGCGTGGTGGCCCTGGCTTTGTTCAATAACGGGGTGACCTCGGTAACGATACGTATGTTCTATACGCGCCTGTACTGGCAGAGTTTTGAAGCCTACCGTCTGGCCCCGGTGAGCAATTTTTCCATTTGCCTGGGCTACACCCTGGCCGGCGCCATGCGTGGCCTTTTAGCCGGCCTGATTGTTCTGATAACGGTGTTCCTGCTCGTCCCTGGTTTAAAGCTAAACTGGCCTTTTTTCGGGACGATGCTGCTGGCCTCCCTTTGCTTCGGGACTTTTGGCGTGCTCATCGGCCTGTGCCTGCGCTCCTTAGACGACCAGGCCCTGGTCAGTGAATTTATCCTTGTCCCCGTCACCTTTTTAAGTGGTACCCTGATCCCCGTGGAGCGCCTGCCCGGATTCTTGCAGCACGTGGTATGGTTTTTCCCCCTTACCCCGGCGGCAGAACTGTTGCGCACCACCCTGACCGGGAACGGCTTCAACTGGTGGCTGGCGGCGGTGCTGGGAGGATGGAGTGCTGTTTTATTTACCCTGGGCTGGCTCAGGCTGAAAATGTTGGATGGATAAGATCAAGCGACTACCCTGGGATAAAGGTATGTGCCCACTGCTGTAGCCAGAGTGCAGGCTACCAGCAAAACTCCTACGTCCGCCTGCCAGCTGGTCAATTGGCCGGTAACAAGGGCGCCACGCAGGAAGTCCACCATATAGCTTAGCGGGTTGACCGATGCCACCACGCGCAGCCAGTCGGGCATGATGGAGATGGGATACAGCGCGTTGGAAGCAAAAAACAAGGGCATGGTGATTAACTGGCCGATACCCATGAAACGTTCACGGGTTTTAACAATGGCTGCAATAATCATGGACAGGGTGGCAAAAAATACGGCTCCCAGTATGACCACACCGGCGGCTGCTGACAGGAGGGCCGGGTGCCAGTGCAGGGGTATGCCGGTTATGGACGCAAGCAGAAAAATAATGGTTACCTGGCTTAAGGCACGCACTCCGGCTGCCAGAGCTTTGCCCAGCACCAGCGCCACCCGGGGTATGGGCATGGCCAGAAACTTTTGCAGTATACCCATATCTCTTTCCCAGATAGTCGAAAGACCAAAGAAGATGGCTGTAAACATCACCGACTGCGAGAGAATGCCGGGGGTCATATAAGTCTGGTAAGTTACCCCGCCTGTGTCAAATCGCGTACCTTGCTGAAAGCCTGGCCGAAAATCAGCAGCCAGAGCACAGGCTGCACGGCCCGGGTGAACAGCTCGGTCGGTTCGTGGCGCAGCTTGCGCAGTTCCATTTCGACGATGACCAGCATGTCTGTTAGTGCCTGCAGCACTGTGCTGCCTGATTTTGCCGCCGGTTCAACCGAGGCGGCGACTGATGTGGCGAACCTGTCTGATTCCACGAAAATCTCCCCCTGCATCCAAAAAATTACCGGTAAAATAAGTAAATACATCATCCATGGAAGCACCGGGGTTACCCGTCATTGCCTTTAATTCTGCCGGCGTACCGGTAACCACCATTTCGCCACGATTAAGTATGCCAATTCGATTACAGACTGTATCGGCCTCTTCCATATAGTGAGTGGTAAGCAGGATGCGCTCCAGTCGCTTGACAGTGATGGTCACCGAGCTTGAGCCGGTACCCATGCGCACGGCAATGTCTTTGATCCGCTGTGGCCCAAACCGGTGCAGGATGTGCAAAACCCAGTACTGCTCGGGTGTAATCTTACCCTGTTTTACCGGGTGGGACGTCAAACGCCAGCAACGCCAGATTTGCCAGATTGCATCGGCAATTTTTTCAGTGAGCAACTGCTCGTTATTATTCATCACATCACCTGTCTTCCCAACTAAAATATACCATCAAAAAATTTGATGATCAATGTATTTCACATTTGGGGCGTAAAGTCGGTTATACTATCTTTGAAGAAGGACGGCCTGCATGCAGGGATTGCATGAGGTGGACTGAATAGTAACCTTCTCCGAAAAAATTTTTTTCTAAAGGAGGATTTGGTCGTTGGATATAGAAGTCATCCCAAAGTAGAAATTTTCATTTTAAATAATTCCGGTATGAATGGAAATGCTGGCCACGAAGGTCTGCCCCGGAATGGGAAAGACCTTTTGTGTTTTTAACAGTTAAATAATGTGGACGGGGTGTCCTGCTTCTCTGATGGGGGCCAGGCTGAAAAGGGAAGCCGGTGCAAATCCGGCGCGGTCCCGCCACTGTGAGGGGGAAGGAACCCACATAATGTCACTGTCCAGCACTCACCGATGATATTGATGAAACCTTAAGCTATGTTTTCATTATTTGTCAAGCGTGCCATTGGATGTTACGGTTCATTGGTGAGTGCTGGATGGGAAGACGTGGAGTTCCGATGAACCCGAGCCAGGAGACCTGCCCCGTTTTTTCACCATGCTGCCTACGCGGATAGGGATGTGGTAGGTCTGATTTTCCCTACCCCCGCTTTATGCGTAGCGGGGGTTTTTGATTGCCCGTTTTTAATTGCCAGGAGGAACCCCGGCATTATATCTGGCCGGACGGTCGGAAATTTCCGGGTGGAAAAGGAGTTTCTTGATGAGGTGTTAAAGATGCCGGAAGAAGTCAGGGTGGCTTTAATCCATGCAGCCATCAAGTGGAAAAATAAGGAACATAACCTGCGGCGGTTGCTGGCCTTAAATGAAGAGGCTGCTGCCGGCGGTGCCCGGATCATTATAAACCCCGAGTTGGCCACCACGGGTTATACCTTTGAAAGCAGAAGGGACATTTCCCCCTTTGTGGAGACCGTTCCCGGCCCGACCACAGAATTGTTCGGCGCCCTGGCCCGCCGGTACGGGGTCTACATTTGCCTGGGGCTGCCGGAAGTGGATTTAAAATCGGGGATTTATTATAACACCGCAGTGCTCATTGGCCCGGACGGCCGGGTAATGGGTCAGCACCGTAAGCTGGCCCCTGCCTTTAAGGAAAATCTCTGGGCGGCCAGGGGTAACCTGCCCGTGCTGGTGGCAGAAACCTGCTTTGGTAGAGTGGGTGTGCTCATCTGTGCCGACACATACTGGTACAAGGCGGCGCGAATGGCTGCCCTGAAAGGTGCCCGGGTGCTGCTGATCCCGGCCAACTGGCCGCCCCATCACTACCCGCCGGAAGTTTTCTGGCGTGCCCGGGCTCTGGAAAACGGAGTTTATGTACTGGCCTGTAACCGTACGGGTCAGGATAAAAGCATGAACTGTAATGCGTCACAATCGTTCATCATTGGCCCCGACGGTAGCGTTTTAAAGGAAGTACAGTCTGCTAATGACACCATCCTTTATGGCACGTTGCCATTAAAAAACGGGAGATTTTTTACCCCCGGGGCCGGTGTCCTGCTGGGCGACAGGCGACCGGAATTCTATGCCGGTATAACGCTGGATACCTTTTCCCAATTTGAACCGGAGGCGCTGCTGGGGTTGTCCGCAGGAAAGGAGTTTGCCGTAGCCACTGTTCAGTTTGCTCCACAGGCTGGAGAGCCGGTGAGAAATATCCGGCGCATTTTGTCATTCCTGGACCAGGCCGCAGACCTGGCTGCCCGCAGGGGGATGAAGCTCGACCTGGTTGTTTTTCCGGAACTTGCTGTAACAGGGGCCATATCTCAACCAGCACAGGCAGAAGAACTGGCCGAACCGGTTCCCGGCCCTGTTACCGGGGCTGTTATCCGGAGGGCAGAAAAGCTGGACCTGTATGTGGTGATGGGGGTGTTAGAAAGGGAAGACAGTCAACTGTTTAACACTGCCGTGTTGATCGGTCCGGCGGGATTGCTTGGAAAATACAGAAAGATACACTTAAGTCCCTCCGACAGGGAATGGGCTCGCCCCGGGCAGGAAGATTTTTGCTTTTTTGACCTCCCCTTTGGCAGGGTGGGCATTTTACTGGGGCATGACCTGTTTTTCCCGGAAAGCCTGGAGAGTCTGGCCAAACAGGGGGTGGATGTGCTCTGCGTTCCCGCCCTCTGGAATGATGAAAAAAGCCAGTTTATCTGGGAAGCCAGGATAGCCGAACAAATGCACCTGGTGGTGGCCAACCAGTGGGGGTCCAGTGGTTCTTTTTGTGCCCTGGGCGGCAGCTTAATTTACAGTTATTCCCGGTACTCTGAAAGGCGCGTGCGGCTGGTGTCTCCTGTCAATGAGGACAGGATCAACATTATGCTTTTAAACCCGCAGGAAACCAGGCAGAAGAAGTTCCTGGAAAAGGTGGATTATGACCTCCTCCTGACACATTACAAACTTTTTTAAGAAGAGGGGCGAGAATGGGATGAAGCTTAGAATATTGTTTTACACGGCCATTGAGGGTGAATTGGGCAGCCTCAGTAATGCCGTCAGGAGCGTGCACCGGGAATACGGTCCGCTGGTGGAGGTTCTGGCATACGCAAAGCGGGATTTAACCGGCCCGGAAAAGGAAGCAGAGTTACTGGATACGGTTCACTGCTGCCACCTGGTGATCCTGCACCTGATGGGTGGGCCTGACTCCTTACCCTCTTTTGACCGGGTAACGGCTCTTGCCAGAGAACAGGCCATACCTCTGGCCGTTCTGCCTTCGGTGGGGGATGATACCCGGGCGCTCCTGGGCTTGAGCAACCTTTCTGAAGAAGATTACCGGCTTGTCCGGTTATATGTTAGTTACGGCGGGGAAGAGAACCTCAAAAATTTACTCATCTGGTCAATTAACCGTTATTTGGGCAAGTTTTACCCTGTGCCGGAGCCCAAACCCCTTCCCTGGGAAGGATTATACTACCCGGGGTGTCAGAGTGAGGCCCAGGCGGCGGCTCTTCTTGAGGAAAAACTAAAGGAAGGTAAACCCGTGGTGGGCATTCTTTTCTACCAGAGTTACCGGGTAGCCGGCAACACCGATTTTGTGGACGAGCTGATCAATCAAATAGAAAACCAGGGTGGTGTAGCCCTGCCGGTATTCCTGTATGCAACCAGAAACGATGAGCTGGGTAGCCGGGGGATAGCCTGGGTGGTGGAAAATTACTTCAGTCGCCAGGGCCGGCCGCTGGTGGATGTGGTGGTAAACACTCTCATGTTTGCCCAAACCATGGCCACGCCAACCTTCAGCCGGGTTGAAGAAAAGGATCTCTACCTGCGCCTGGGTGTGCCCTTAATCAAAGCCATCCTTTCCGTAGCGTCCCGTAGCGAATGGGAAAACAGCCAGCAGGGTCTCGGCCCGCTGGACGTGGTTATGAGCGTGGCCCTGCCGGAGTTTGACGGCGATCTGATTACCGTGCCGGTGGCCACCCGGGAGGAATTGGAAAGAGATCCCCTTACCGGGGCAGCTCCAATTAAATATGTGCCCGTTGCCGAACGAATGCAAAAAGTGGCCTCTTTGGCCCTGCGCTGGGCAAGGTTGAGGCGCAAGCCCAACCGGGAGAAAAAAGTGGCCATTATCCTGCACAATTACCCGCCCCGCAACGACCGCATCGGCAACGCCTTCGGCCTGGATACGCCGGCCAGCGTACACCGTTTGCTACTTGCCATGCGGGAAGCCGGTTACCTGGTGGAAGACTTGCCCCCTGACGGGACCGCCCTGATGGAAAGAATCTTAGCCGGTTTAACAAACGAGCGGGGCTGGCTGGACCCGCGGGAATTAGAGAGACGGTCAGCCGCCCGGGTGGATAAAAACACCTACCGGCAGTGGTATTCCACCTTTCCGGCCAGCGCCCGGGAACACCTGGAGCGGGACTGGGGGCCGCCGCCGGGAGAGGTTTTCTATTACGGTGAGCACCTGCTGGTACCCGGAATCTTTCTGGGCAACGTGTTTCTGGGTGTACAGCCCCCGCGCGGCTTTTTGGAAGACCCGTCGAAGATTTACCACAGCCCGGATCTTTCCCCGCCACATCACTATCTGGCCTATTACCGGTGGTTGCGGGATGTTTTTCAAGCAGATATTGTCTTTCATATTGGTAAGCATGGCTCACTGGAGTGGCTTCCCGGCAAAGGGGTGGGGCTCTCCGCGGCCTGCTTCCCGGACCTGGCCATTAACGACCTGCCTCACGTTTATCCGTATATTGTAAACAATCCCGGGGAAGGCACCCAGGCCAAGCGCCGTTCCCATGCCTGCATTATTGACCACCTGGTGCCGGTCATGACCAGGGCCGGGTCATATGATGAACTGGCCGAAATTGAGGTGCTGCTTAAGGAATACAATGAAGCAAAAATGCTGGATGATTCCAGGTTGGCTTCCCTGTGCAATTTAATCTGGGAGAAAGTGGTGTCTGCCCACCTGGATCGGGATTTACAAATGAGCCGGGAGGCAGCCGAACAGGACTGGCAGGGCTTTCTGGAAAAATTACACGCTTATCTGTACGAAATAAAAGATACCCTGATCCGGGACGGCCTGCACATTTTGGGCCGGCCGCCGGCAGGCGAGGCTCTGGTGGAAATGCTCCTGGCCCTAACGCGCCTGCCCAATGGATCGGTGCCTTCCTTGCGGGAGCAGGTAGCCGGTATAAAAGGGTTCAATTACGAACAACTCCTGGCAAACCCCAGTTATTTTGATCCGGCCCAGGGACGTACATATGGAGAAATGCTGGATGAAATCGAACACCTGGCCCGCCGGATACTGGAAGCCTTCGTAAATGGCGGTTATACGGTAGATGAAGCGCCCTTTATAGTGCAAAAACTCCTGGGAAAACAAAATGAGGAGATTTGCCGGGTGCTTGAATACGCAGGCAATACGCTAGTGCCGGCTCTGGCCGCAACAAAGCAGGAACTGGACAACTGCCTCAACGCTTTAGCCGGGGGGTTTGTGCCCCCTGGACCTTCGGGAGCTCCTACCCGTGGCATGGCTGACATTCTCCCTACCGGGCGTAATTTTTACTCCGTGGATCCCCAGGCTGTTCCCAGCCGTGCGGCCTGGCAGGTGGGCCGCTCCCTGGCTGATGCCCTGCTGGAACGGTACAGGCAGGAGAAGGGAACCTATCCCGGGAGTGTTGGCATTGTGGTATGGGCTACCAGCAACATGCGTACGGGCGGTGATGACATAGCCCAGGCGCTGTACTTAATGGGAGTCCGGCCGGTATGGGATGAAAAAAGCGGGAGAATTAAGGGGTTGGCTGTAATCCCCCTGGAGGAGCTGGGACGGCCCCGGATAGACGTGACCATAAGGGCCAGCGGGATGTTCCGCGATGCCTTTTTAAATGTCATTCACTTGATTGACCAGGCAGTGGAAATGGTGGCCAATCTGGACGAGCCGGAAGATTTAAATTTTATAGCTGCCCACGTGCGTCAGGAGATGGCAGAAAAAGCAGCTCAGGGCATGAGTCCGGAACAGGCCCGGGAAGAAGCCCTGTGGCGTATTTTCAGCGATCCCCCGGGATGTTACGGGGCCGGGGTAAGCAACCTGATAACCGCCAGGAACTGGCGGGACGAAAAAGACCTGGGAGAAGTCTACGTCACCTGGGGCGGTTATGCTTACAGCCGGCGCTCTTATGGCAAAGATGCCCGCCCTGCTTTCAGGCAGCGCCTGGCTATGGTGGAACTCACCGTGAAAAATGAGGATACCCGCGAGATCGATATGTATGACAGCGATGACTTTTACTCCTACCACGGTGGCATGGTGGCGGCGATAAAGGCAATAAAGGGGGAGCCGCCCATGTCTTTCAGCGGCGACAGTTCGGATCCGGCAAGGGTGCGGGTGCGTACTCTGGATGAGGAAACCAGGCATATTTTCCGGGCCCGGGTACTCAATCCCAAATGGATTGAAAGCATGAAACGCCACGGCTATAAAGGAGCGGGGGACCTTTCCCACCTGGTGGAGGTGGCTTTCGGTTGGGATGCCACCGCCGGCGTGCTGGAGGACTGGCTTTACGAGGCTCTGGCCAAAAAGTATGTCTTGGATCCATCCATGCAGGAGTGGTTTAAAGAAGTCAATCCGTGGGCTTTGCATAACATTGTCGAACACTTGCTGGAAGCCATTGAAAGGGGAATGTGGCAGGCTGCACCGGAAATGAACGAAGCTTTAAGGGAACTTTACCTGGACATAGAAGCCGAACTGGAAGCCCGGACGGAGTGGCCGTTAAACAAGTAAAGGAAAGTGTGTAAAAATTAACGGGTGGGAGCAAATGACTGAAAAAATAAAGCTCCTTATTTTGCTGGTGACCACGGATTGTAACCTGCGCTGCGCTTATTGCTATGCCCGGGGAGGCGAAGGCAAAGAACACATGACCTGGGAGGTGGCCCAGCAGGCGGTGGATTATGCCGCCGCCCGGAGCCGATCTTTTAAAATCCAGTTTTCCGGCGGCGAGCCCCTGTTAAACCTGCCCCTGGTGAGAGAGGTGGCGGCCTATGTCCGGTCACGCCGGCTTTCCGTTAAATTACAGCTGCAGACCAACGGAACGCTGATCACCCCCGCAGTGGCCCGGGAATTAAAGTCCCTGGGCGTGGCGCTAGGGGTGAGCCTGGACGGTCCGCCGGAGATTAATGACCGGTTACGCCCTTATAACAGGGGCAGAGGTTCAACCCCGGACGTGGTCAGGGGGCTGCAGAACCTGGCCGTGGAAGGGATTAAGGTGGGCCTGACGGCAGTCCTGACGGATAAAAGTACGCCCGGCCTGACCCGATTGGTGGAGCTGGCCGCCTATCTGGGCAATGTTCACGGCTTGTCTTTGGATTTGCTGCGCCCTGTGGGCAGGGGAGGAGAGGGGCAGGCGGTCCCGCCGGACGTGGATCTGCTCGACCGGTCCGTGCGGGCGGCCTTCCACCGGGCGCAGGAAATAGCCCGGCTGGGCGGGCCGTTAATCCGGTTTCGGGAAGTGGAGAGGTTAAAATACCTGCTGTGCCGGGGTGTGGCCAGGCAGCATTACTGTTATGCCACCACGGGGCAGTCACTGGCCGTTTCGCCCGACGGTTCAGTTTATCCCTGTGCTTCCCTTTGCGGCCTGACAGAATTTTACCTGGGCCGGATCACGGACGGAAGGTTTTCCCTGGCCGAAGCGCTGGCCGGAACGCCGCTCCTGGGACGTACCGTGGAAAGAGTGGCCGGCTGCCGGGATTGCCCGGATAGATTCTTATGCGGCGGCGGTTGTCCCGCCCGTGCTTATGCCCTCACCGGCCGGGTGGACTGTGCCTGTGAGGCAGATTGCCTGTTAAGGAAAGTCTATCTGGATTTTGTTAAAAAGGAGAATACTTGTGCTCATATATGAATTGAGAAGCGGTGAAAAAGTCTACCGTGAACTGATTTGCCTTGAGGCGTACCCACCTGCAGGTATTCGGTGCCCTTGTTCACGTGCTGGCATCTAACTTGTTGGATGTAATTTGTAAGTCGATGGACTGCGCGGCTTTATCGATCCGTGTTTTAAAGAAAGGAGAGGCTTTCTGATGACCGATTGGGGAAAAGTAATTGCCTTTCATGGGCACCCCTGTTGTTTGCTGGCTATTGGGTACCGGGCAACAAAGGTGGCTTTGGGGAAACTGGGTGTTGGCGGTCCCGGGCACGGCCTGGTGGCCGTGGTGGAAAACCGCACCTGTGCCGCCGACGCGGTGCAGGTGGTCTCGGGTTGCACATTTGGTAAGAGAAACTTTGTCTACAGGGATAACGGCAAATACGTCTTTACCTTTGCCTGCATGGGAGAGGGGAAAGCTTTGCGGGTAAGCTTAAAGGCAGGAGTGCTAAGCAGGGAAGGTGATGATTTTGTAACCCTCATGGAAAAGGTGGCAAACGGCGTAGCTACAGAAGAGGAGCGGGAGGAGTTTTACCGCCGCCAGGAGCCCCTGATGAAGTACATCCTGGAAGGCCCGGTTGAGGAAATTTTTGAAATGCAATTTGTAGATTCAGAAATACGTCTTCCCGAGCTCTGCCTGGAGATGATAACCTGCAGCCGCTGCGGCGAAGAAATGATGAAAGATTATGCCTTTTTTCAGGAGGGGCGTCCAGTCTGTAAGGATTGCTCAGTATAGATTACCGGAGGGATGAGGAGAACCGGGAGTGATGGTTGCGGGGACCAATTTTACACCATCACATTGGACACAACTTACCGCGGGCAATCCATTCACCTGAGCAACATTTTTATAGAGACCGCCCCTGAAAATCCACTCCCTTGTGGGGTGGGATGAAAGGGGCATCGTCCGGTAGGGCGATTAGTACTTTTCAAACATACATTCCTATGGTATAATGTACCTGTGCTCTTTGACAATCGGAAGGGGGTTGCAGCGGGTCAATGGGCCGCTGCGTAAAACTGATTCCCGAAAGAGACTGGTGCTTTGAAGTAAGCACGTATCTACATAGCCGCATGGTGAAGTAGTAGATGCCTATGGACCGGGCCTTCCCGGCAAATGCCGGGATGTAGCTCACGAGGAAAGCGTAAGACTTGCGTTTTAGCAGGCAGCATTCCGATGACATGAGAAACCTTCGGGACGAAGCCCCCGGGCTTGTCCCGAGGGAGGTTCACTGACACTTTCTAACGGCTAGTTAAAACTGGAGTTGAGAACGAAAGAAAAATTTGCCGCGTACAGAAGCCGGTTCCGTTTAACGACCCTTTTTAACCGGGACAGGTGCAGCACCGGTTAAGCTTTAATTTAAGAATAAATTTGAGCGGGCGAAAATAAACGGCCACGAAGGCCCACGACTTCCTTTTCACGAAGGAAAGGGTCACCGTGGCTTTTTCTTTTTGCATCAGGTGCAAATTTTCAAGTGAAGGGAGTGAGTTGTCCTGGATATCAGGAAAATTTTATCAAAGATCCAGCAGGATCAGATTACCATCATCCAGGAAGAGGTATCGGTTCAGTTCGATAACCACCAGCAGACGCCCCTGGGGTTTCAATGGCGCAACAAACACTACGAGGTGCTGGAGCCTATCTTGGTAACCAGGTCCACAGGAGGTCACCTGCACTACCTTTTGCTTACCGATGGAGGCGTCTTTAACTTGACTCTTGTACGCGAAAAAGAGGATTATCCTTTTTGTAAAAGCAGGTGGGTTTTGAGGTACCGGGTGAAGGACGATGTTCCTACTAAAAAAGTAAGTCATGGTTTTAGCAACGTGATTCCTTTGTATCCAGTAAACCGCAGCAACAACTCTTCTCCTTTGCCGCAGGGGACAAGCAAGTTGATGGCGGTTCCCGTGCCCCTTTTAAACATCGTTTATTACCACGGGCATCTTTGCCCGGAACTGGCCGTAGGCTACCGAGTCGGACTGGTTGCTCAAAAAGAACTGGGCCTTACGCGCGAAAAGGCAAAGGATTTCTTTGTTTTGGCAGAAAACATGACCTCTGCCATAGATGCCTTACAGTTCATGACGGGCTGTACCATAGGAAATCAGAACTTTTTTGCCTACGATCTGGGTAAACACGTTTATTACTTTGGTAGTTTCCCTGCTGGTTCTGAACCCCGGCAGGAGGCCCTGCGGGTGGCTTTAATTAACCCAATTGTTGACCTCAGCCGCCAGGGTGAAATTGAAAAGAGGATCGTTGCTGGCCAGGCCAGTGCAGCCGATTTAGAAGAATACCAGCAGGCCATTGACGATGCCGTGTGGGAGATATTGAGCATTCCCGATGAGAGCTTGTTCGTAAAGACCAGGGTCTCGCTGCGGCCGCCGCAAACGGCCTGCCGCCGCGACTACATTAAATGTTCCTGCTGTGGCGAGGTGGTGGCAGTGCAGAAAACCGTGGTGGGAGAAGATGAGCTTTTATGTCAGATCTGCGCGGCCAGAAAAATGGTTTGAAGTAAAAACAGTTTCTTTACAGAAATGCAGCAAGACCCTTTCTGTCCTCTCATTGAAAGTATACCATTTAAACCAAGGGAGGAGTTCTTCATGTTGAAGGTAGTGCAGGGTCACGAAATTTGGGTTCTGCCCGAGGGAAGTCATGGTCACGAAGGACATAAAACCCGGTGCCGGATTTTTTACGGGCACGCCATGCGTCCCGATGGCTTGGCGGACCCGGCGCGGCTGGCGGCCTGGGTGCTGATCCCCGGCGGAGCAAAGCTTTCCTTAAAGGTAGAAGCGGGAGATGACCGGTTTCACCTGGTGGCGTTTACGCCCGACCGGGATGGGTTCTGGCCCGTGACGGTGGAGAACGACGTAGGGCCGGTGGCGGTTACCGCGGACGGTTTTTACCGCCGGGGGACGCGTAAAGAGTACCCAGATGCCCGGGAAGTGGGCTACTACTACCAGTATGCCAAGACATACGTGCAGGTGGGGCATTTCTGTGCCGCCTGCGGCCCGGTGGTGCAGCCACCGGAAATCACCAACCTGGCCCACGACCTCGAACTGATTCTTACCCCCGGTGCTTACCGGGTGGGGGACGAAGTAATTCTGGAAGTTCTTTACCGCGGCCGGCCTTTACCGGGGACAGAAGTGAAGGCGACCTGGAGCCTGCGGGAAGAAGATGACTGGGGGCTAAGCGCAAAAACTGATGATGCAGGACGGGTGAAGTTTATCTTGAGCAATCCCGGGCACTGGCTTTTTTACAACCGGGTTGCCGACGAAACCCTGGGCCGGGAAGGCGAGTACGACAAAAAGGTGTACAGCGCTACGCTGAGCCTTTTTGGTGTGCGATAACCCGTTGGAAGGATTGCTGGAGCTGGTTTATTGGTAAATAACGGAGTAATTAATTGACATATGATAAGTGATATGTTATAACAAAACCAAAAAAGGAGTGATTCGGAAGGTGAATGTACTTATTGTAAGTTGTGGTTCCTACGTATCTCAGGGTTACGGCTGTCCCGGCGAGTGGAAATGTTTTAAAGCCGCCCGCGACCGGGAAGGAAACTTCAAGGATTATGATTCTGTGAGTGTGGTGGGTTTCCTGGCCTGTGAATGTCCCGGGAGATCATTGATCCCAAACATCGGTTGTGTTAAAAAGAATGTAGATTTTGATGTTATCCACCTTTCCACCTGCATGGTTAACGCCTGGCCGGCCTGTCCCTACAGGGATGTGGACGAGCTTGCCAAAAAGATTACGGAAAAGTTTGGGGTTAAAGTAGTCAAGGGAACTCATGATTACGCATAGCTGACGTTCCTGTTTTTCCATGCCCCCGCTTTTATATCCTAGCGGGGGTTTTTGGTTATCCTCTTTAGTTTCATTTTTCCAGATCGTTAATTATTTTTTGCAGGAATTGAATAACTGCCATGATACTTTTTTTTAAATGCCATCCAGACATCCTGGATATTAAGGTCCAGGTGGTCCATCTTTTTCCACCGCAGTTCTTTGGTATAGGCGTGACGGTAAAGGTGTCTGAACGCCTTGTAGTCAGTCAAAATCTCGTGCATTTCAGCCGAGATTATGGCCGGCCTTACACCGGGTGTTTTCCGCGAACTGATATAGAGCAATTCCGAATGCCAGTCCCCGGACCGGGGCATGTACCCGTCCACTGTTTTGATTATCCGCGCTAAAATGTCTTCTATTCCAGTGTAAAAGTGGTGCAGGTAGCCAGCCAGGGCCATTAGCTTTTCTTCGGGAATCTTGCCGGAAATACGGTTTATTTCCTGACCCAGGGAATGAATTTTGCCTACGATAATCTCTGGCAAGGATTTGCAGATGCAAGGATTGTGAATGATCTCCTCCTGACTCATTACAAACTGTCGCAATACTGCGGCGTGCGGTAATGGGAACAGGCTTTTCAGCCAGATCATAAAGAAGAGTTTTTGTTGACATTTTCTCTTAATTGCCTTACAATGGTTTAAACAATAGTTAAACAAACTACCGTTGTTTATAACCATAAAAAAACTGAGGAATACTGATTTTTGCTGAAACTTTAACCCCGTAACGAAGACGGGATCAGAACGGGCAAGCTGGACCTGGACTGGACAGGTAAAGATACAAGGCCACGGAGGCTCCCTGTTTCCTTCCCAGAAAGGGTAAGGAGGGTGCCCGTGGCTTTTGTTTTTGGGGGCTGGTACCCGGGATAAAAAGGGATTCCCTTCATCCGCAGGTTATTAAAGCCAATTATCGTGGCCGTTAATATGGGAGGTAGATGTTGATGGCTGATGCACACCGGGATTATTTTAACCAAAAGGCACCCATTTGGGACAATTTATTGACTGGTGAGACATTGGAGCGGTTGAAAAAAATCATCGATGAGCTTGCCATCAGACCCGGGAGCTTTATTCTGGACGTAGGTACCGGTACGGGGGTTCTTTTACCTTTTCTTGTTGAAGCGGCCGGTCCAGAAGGCAAAGTGGTGGCGCTGGACATTGCTGAAGAGATGCTGGCCAGAGCCAGGGCGAAAAATCCGGGGAATGTGGAATTTGTACTGGCGGACATAAGCTGTACGCCATTTCAGGAAGATACTTTCGATGAGATCATCTGCAACTCCTGTTTTCCTCATGTTACCGATAAACCCCGTGCGCTGGCCGAAATGGCCCGCATTTTAAAGCCTGGCGGGAGGCTGGTCATCTGCCATTCCATGAGCAGGGAGGCGGTAAACGATTTACACCGGTCATTAGGGGGGGTGGTCGCCAGCGATCTGATTCCCGACGATGATAAAATGCAGGAATTGTGCAGGCAGTGCGGGTTAGTGGGGGTTGAAATTATCAATACAAGGGAGAAATATGTTTTGAAAGCACGTAAACCCGTTTTAAAAAGTTAACCGGGAATAAAATGGGGGGGTAACCGGACAGCGGCGCGAAACCAGCGGCACCGAAATGTAGCTTAAGAAAAGGTAACTTACTGAAACGGTATAAGATGCAAGTCAAAGGTGTAAGTGCCATGCCGCATTTGCAGCACCGCTAGTCCGGTCCAAAGCGAGTATGGCAGCGGCATCGGTTTATTTCAGTTAGTGCAGACTTTTTCTGATGCCGCTGCAGCGAGAATTTTTAGCTTTTGCGGTAAAAACCATTTTGTCAGCGCGAAGCACTGGAGTGAGCATGGACAACGCGGCACCCAGGCTGGTTCACTGAACATTTACAATGGAGGAGGGTCAATCGCGTTGAAAAGGGTTTATTCGCGCATTACGGCAATTATTCTGGTAATTCTTTTGTTAGCTATCTCTGGATGTGCGGCGAAAGAAAGTCCGAAGCTAAAAGTTGCTACGGGTACGTCATTGATTGCTGATATTGTCAAAAATGTCGGCGGTGATAAAGTAGAAACCGTGAATATTGTCCCCCCTGCTGCCTGCCCGGGGCATTTTGATCTGAAGCCGGGCGATGTGCAAAAGCTGGCCGAGGTCAGGCTATTTTTGCGCCACGACTGGCAGGGGAAAATGTTTACCAAAGAACTGATAGAATCGGTGCATAATAAGGACCTGCAGGTGGTTGAAGTTGCCGTGGCCGGTAACTGGATGGCACCCCCGGTGCAAAAGGAGGCGGTTACAAAAATTGCCGGAATATTGATGGAAAAAGATCCATCTAACAGGGCTTATTATGAGCAAAATGCCGACCGCCTGGTTTCACAGATTGAGTCAAAGGGCAAAGAAACCCTGTCCAGGCTTCAGGCTGCCGGCGCAGGCGGCGTGAAGGTACTCTGTTCCGATATGCAGCAGGGGTTTTTAAAATGGGCCGGTTTTGACGTGGTGGCTACTTATGGCCGGCCTGAGGAGCTTAACCCGCAAAAAATGCAGGAGCTTATCAACAAAGGAAAACAGGCTGGTGTAAAGCTGGTGGTGGATAACCTGCAGAGCGGTCCGGACGCAGGTAAAGGTATAGCGAAAGAATTGGGGGCGGCGCAGGTGACCATCTCCAATTTCCCGGGAGGGTTACCGCAAACGGATACCTGGAGCGCCGCCCTGGACAAAAATGTGGAGTTGCTTTTGGATGCGCTTAAGGAGGAAAAGTAAAATTAATCTCGCCGGACGGTGGAACAGTATTCCGGAAAATGGGCTGTTCAACGGGGCTGCTCTAATAAGGATAGAAGATGCCGTCGTTTCCTACCGTGAAGATGTAGCTTTACGGGGCGTTTCGCTGTCTGTTAGAAAGGGCGAGCTGGTCGGCATCATCGGGCCGAACGGGGCCGGTAAAACTACCCTCCTCACCCTGGTGAACGGGTTGGGTAAACTCCTCCAGGGGCGGGTGGAAGTGCTGGGCTACTCGCTTCAAAAGGGCTGCCCGGCCTTTTTGCGCCGGCGGATTGGCTACGTGCCGCAAATTCAGAACATTGATCCCCGGATGCCGGTGAGTGTGCGGGAAGTGGTCATGATGGGGCGCTACGGCCGCCTGGGCCTGCTGCGCCGGCCCGGGCCGGCCGACAGGCGGGTGGTGGACAGCATGTTGCATCTGGTGGGCATGAGCCACCTTGCCTCTCGCCCCATCGGCCATCTTTCAGGAGGTGAGCAGCAGCGGGTGGCCATTGCCCGTGCCCTGGCCCAGGAACCGGAGATCCTTCTTTTGGACGAGCCGACCGCGGCCCTGGACCGCCGGGCGCGGGTGGAGATAATGACCCTGGTCAGTGAAATCCATCGCTCCCGCCACCTGACCACCCTGATGGTGACCCACGAGCTGAAAACGGCGGCAGCAGTTTGCGATCGGCTGATTTTAATGAAGGAGGGTCGCATCTGGGCCCAGGGCACGCCGGCGGAAGTACTGCGGGAAGAGGTTCTGGACCTCCTGTTCGGTGGCGAAAATATGATGGAAAATGCGGTCGCTCTTCAGTGACGCATTGGATTCCAAAATAATCATTGCCAAAAAAGAGGCCAAGACGTTAGCTACCACCAAGGGGCGATAAATGTGGATCTTTCTATTCTGAGTTATCAGTTCATGCAAAATGCCATTCTGGCCGGTCTGCTTGGGGGTGTGGCCTGTTCTCTTATCGGGGTTTTCGTTGTCACGATGAACCTTTCTTTTATCGGGGTGGCCATCTCCCACGCCGCTTTTGCCGGGGCGCTCTGCGGGGCCTGGCTGGGTTTTAATCCCCTGGCCGGGGCTTTTCTATTCAGTCTGGTGGCAGCAGCGGTAATCGGGCCGCTGGCCGACCGGGGAGAGTTTAACCCCGATACGCCCATTGGTATTATTTTTTCCGTTACGATGGGGATGGCTTTTCTGTTTATGGGCCTTTTGCCCGGCCCGAAAACCCAGGCCCTGGAGCTTTTGTGGGGAAGCATCCTTACGGTGAACGACCGCGACCTGCTTTTGCTGGCTATTGTAGCAGCGGTCGTAGTGAGCCTGGTGGTGCTCTTTTTTAAAGAAATTCAGGCTGTGATTTTTCACCGGGAAGTTGCCCTGGCCGTAGGCATTCCGGCCAGCCTAATTTTTTACGGCCTGCTCTTTTTAACCGGTTCGGTAATCACTGCTTCTTTACGCAGCATCGGCGGCCTGCTTATTTTTAACCTGATCTTAAACCCTGCGGCTGCAGCCTACCAGCTGACTTATAACCTGCGGCTAATGTTTGTTTTATCTTCCTTCTTTGGTGTTCTTTCCACCTGGGTGGGGCTTTTTCTTTCCTGTTTATTTGACCTGCCCAGTGGAGCCACCATTGTCATTGTCTCCGCGGTTATCTTTGTCATCGCGGCTTCCTTTTCTCCCAAGCGCAAAGTTAAAAAGTGGGAGGATGAAGTATCAGCGGGTCCGGGAAAAGTTCTTTTTTAATCGACCCTGAAAAGAGCACCGGACACCAATCAGGTGCTGCCCGGCGATTCGGTTTTGATGTTAGCCCCGCTTCCCCCTGTTTTCCTCCTGCCTTTCCAGATCCCATCCCGATCTATTGTGCCCTGAAAAAGGGCAAATGAAAAGCAAAAGCGAAGGACGGAGGGCCAGTAATTTCAGATAAAGAAAAGGTGGAACAGATTGCCCGGGGGGCGGAGCAATCCAGCCTGTCATTATTGTACAATTTTTCAGTTAAGGCAGGATATTCTACCCACCGGGGTAGAATAAACTTACACGTGGATATTACGGCGAAGGAGTGAGCAGTTATGTGTGTGGAAAAAAGTGATTGGGAAAAATGCGTGGAGTTTCACGGGCATTCCTGCCCCGGCCTGGCCGTGGGCTACCGGGCGGCAAAAATCGGCCTGCAAGAGCTGGCCGGGCACCGCGCGGAGGATGAAGAACTGGTGGCCATTGTGGAGAACGATGCCTGCGGTGTGGATGCAGTGATGGTACTTACCGGCTGCACCCTGGGTAAGGGCAATTTGCTGTACCGGGATCACGGCAAGCATGTGTTTACTTTTATCTGCCGGGAAAGCGGCAAAGCGGTACGCGTTTCGGTCAAGGGGGGCGCGTGGCGGCAAAACGATGAATTCCGGGCCTTAAGGGACAAAGTATTCGGCGGCACCGCCGATGAGAGGGAGCGGCAGCTCTTCCGGGAGCTTCAAGAGCAGCGCATTCGGTATATTCTCGAAGCCCCGCCGGAAGAGTTCTGTGAGGTACAACATGTGAAGGTAGAACTGCCGCCGAAGGCGCGCATTTTTAATTCGGTAACCTGTGCTTTCTGTGGTGAACCGGTTTCCGAGGTCCGGGCCAGAGTGCGGGATGGAAAATTTGCCTGCATACCCTGTGCCGGCGAATATACCAGGGGATGGTAACAGAGGGGAAGCTGGAATTGAACAGAAAGGAAAAAGAAGAGCAAAAATGCGACCGTACCGGCGACCGGCAGCACATCCAGGAACACCTGGCCAACGAGCGCACCTTCCTGTCCTGGATCCGTACGGCCGTGGCCATTCTGGCCTTTGGTTTTGTCATTGAAAAATTTTCGTTCTATTTGCGGCTGCTGGAGTGGCAGGCGGGCATGGTTTCCTCGCCGTCCAGGGGATCGGCCGCCTATCTGGGGATAGGCTCCAGTGTCATGGCCGGGCTGGTGGTTATCCTGGCCGCCGTCCGTTACCGGCAGACCCGCTGCCAGATTAACCAGGGTACGTACCGGCACTCGCTCACCGCCGATATGTTGCTGGCCGCCATGCTGCTGCTGGTTACAGTACTGGTGATCATTTACCTCCTGCGGACACCGGTCCCTCTTTAAGCGAACTGATCGGGATTCCGTACCCAGGCGGTCGCAGGATAAGGTAGTGCTGCCGGCTGAACTGGAGGCGGCCACCAGGGAACTGGCCGGCAAGATTGCCCGGTACGGCCTATCGGCCATTGGTGCCGGTAAAAGGGCTTTTTACCAGCAGATTAACATGGAGGACTTCCAGGCCCTGAACTACGCCACCGAGGTTATTTCCCTGAATACCACCACGTCCGATGCACAGGAAGGAATCAGGGCTTTTTTGGAAAAACGCGAGCCCAGCTGGTTGGATAATTAGTTGATTTTCATAGGTGACGAAATAGATAAAATTATTGACAGCCGACACCCCTTAACCATAAGATAAAGTTAAGTTAAATAAGCAGCCGGTTGGCCCTCCGGGAAAGGTAACACGGTAGGATGGCAGGAAGGGCGGCAATATGCTCCCGCCGGGAGCATTTTTGTTATTGCCGGTTATTTTTTGCTACCGCGTCAACCGGTTAAAGAAAAGGAGGCGGAAATAATGAAAAGATGGCTTTTGCCGGTGCTTGTACTGGGGTTGGCTTTTTTAATGGCAGCGTGTGGCTCAGGAGGAAGTAAGCAGGGCGTCAAAACTGAAGCAAAAGCGGTGAAGCTCGGCATTATCCAGATCGTGGAGCACCCGGCTCTGGATGCGGCCCGGAAAGGTTTTCTGGAAACACTGGCGGCCAACGGCTACGTGGAAGGGAAGAATCTACAGGTAGACTTCCAAAACGCCCAGGGCGATCAATCTACCCTTCAGGCCATTGCCCGCAAGTTTGTCCAGGATAGGAAAGACCTCATTCTGGCCATCGCTACTCCTTCCGCCATGGCCATGGCCAATGAAACCAAGGACATTCCGATTTTAATCACCGCCGTGACAGATCCCGTGGAAGCAAAACTGGTTAAGAGCATGGAAAAACCGGGTACCAATGTTACCGGTACCACTGATATGAATCCGATTAAGGAACAGTTGCAGTTGCTCAAGGAACTGGTACCAGACGCCAAAAAGGTGGGGGTCATCTATAACTCCAGCGAGGTAAATTCCCAGGTTCAGGTGAAAATCGTTAAGCAGGAGGCACCGGAGCTGGGTCTTACTGTGGTAGAAGCCCCGGTTACCGCCAGCAGCGAGGTGGTCCAGGCCGCCCAGTCCCTGGTGGGGCGGGTGGATGCCATTTACGTACCCACGGATAATACGGTAGTCTCGTCCGTGGCGGGGGTAATCCAGGTGGCCGAGAAGCATAAGCTTCCGGTAATTGCCGGGGAGAGCAATACGGTGGAGGCTGGTGCCCTGGGTACTATCGGTATAGATTATTACAAGCTGGGCCAGCAGACCGGCGAGATGGCCTTGAGGGTTCTAAAGGGAGAAAAACCCCAGGATATGCCTATTGAGAAACAAAAGGACTTGAGTATCGTTTTAAATGCCAAAGCGGCGGCGGCTTTTGGCGTGACCATTCCGGAAGAATTGAAAAAGAAAGCAAGCAAAATTATTGAGTAGGTGAAGCATCATGTCGTTGAGCATCTGGTTGGGATCCCTGGAGCAGGGCTTGTTGTGGGGAGCCATGGTCCTGGGGGTGTATATGACCTTCAGGGTGCTTGATTACCCCGATTTGACGGTTGACGGCGCATTTACCCTGGGGGCGGCTGTAACGGCGCAGTATATCTTGCTCGGCAATAACCCCTGGCAGGCCGTCCTGGGGGCCATGATCTGCGGCGCGCTGGCCGGTCTGATTACTGGTCTATTGCACACCGGCTTAAGGGTGGCTCCTTTGCTTTCGGGTATTCTAACCATGATTGCCCTTTATTCCATCAATTTGCGAATTATGGGACAGGCTAACCTGTCCCTTCTTCGTGAACAGACAATTTTTACTCAGGTCAGGGAGATGACCTTGCTGGGGCCATGGGGACCGGTTCTGCTGGGCTTGATGGTAGTGATTGTGGTTGTTGGCCTTCTCTACCTTTTTTTGCAAACAGAGCTGGGCATGTCTGTACGGGCCACCGGAGATAACGAGCAAATGATCCGTAGCCTGGGGGTAAATACAAATACCATGAAACTGGTGGGGCTGGCCATCGGGAATGCCCTGGTGGCGCTTTCGGGCAGCCTGGTGGCTCAGTACCAGGGTTTTGCCGATATCGGGATGGGCATCGGGATGATTATTGCCGGCCTGGCCTCGGTCATTATTGGTGAAGCACTGGTTGGCAACCACACCCTTTTCCGGTCTTTACTGGCGGTCATCGTCGGTTCCATTATCTACCGGACCGTGATTAGCCTGGTTTTGCAACTGGGTATGCCGGCGACGGATCTGAAATTACTCACTTCGTTAATTGTGGTGGTTGCCCTGGCCTTCCCCCTGGTAAGGCAGCGTTTGGGATTCCGGTCATTACGTTTGAGGGGTGAACAGGTTGCTGAAACTGGACAATGTGCACAAGATCTTTCATCCCGGCGGGGTTAATGAAAAGGTGGCCTTAAGGGGTGTTACTCTGCATGTCCGGCCGGGAGATGTGGTAACCATCATCGGCAGCAACGGTGCCGGCAAATCTACTCTCTTAAACGTTGTGGCCGGGGTATACGAGGTTGATGCGGGGAAGGTGATCCTGGACAACCAGGATATTACGCGCTGGCCCGAACATATCCGGGCGGCCCATATCGGCCGCGTTTTCCAGGATCCCTTGCGGGGTACTGCCGCTTCCATGACCATTGAAGAAAACCTGGCCCTGGCCTTGCGCCGGGGCCGCCCCCGCCGTTTGCGCCGGGGGATTACCCAGGCGGAGCGGCAGCTCTTCAAGGAACGCCTGGCCCTTTTGGGGTTGGGCCTGGAGGACCGCCTGACCACCAGGGTGGGTCTGTTGTCCGGCGGCCAGCGCCAGGCCCTGACCGTGCTGATGGCTACCATTGCCACCCCCAAGATACTTTTGCTGGACGAGCACACCGCTGCCCTGGACCCGCGTACCGCCGCCACGGTCATGGAGCTAACGGAACGAATTATCGCCCGGCACCGGCTTACTACCCTCATGGTTACCCACAATCTGGCGCAGGCACTGCACACCGGCAACCGCACGGTGATGATGCACGAGGGGAGGATCATTCTGGATCTATATGGACCGGAAAGAGAAAAAACCACTGTGGCGGATCTCCTGAAGATGTTTGAACAGGCCAGCGGTAATGCTTTTACTTATGACCGGGTGCTTTTAAGCGGGAGTTGAAAACGAAACCAGCCCTGCCATCTCAGGGCTGGTTGCAGTTATGCGCTGTTGTTGGATTGCCGGGTTGCTTGCCTTCCCGTTCCAGGCCAGGTTACAGCCAGGCGTCGGCCATCATACCCAAGAAGAGAAGGAAAAGGTATGGGCTGGAAAACTTGAAGAGGAGCCAGGCGTTTTGAGGGGTAGGACGGAGGTATACGTAAGTGCTTAACCCGATGGCGGATAAGCCCGTGAGAATTGCTGTCATGAGATACACTGTTCCCCAGGACCCGGCAAAGTAGATCAAAATGGAAAATAAAACCATCAGGATAACGGTGCTTAAAAGACAGTGCAGGGCTTTTTTTGCTTCGCAGACCACGGGAAGCATGGGTACTTTTACCCTGGCGTAGTCGTCCCTGTAAAAGATGGCCAGGCTCCATATGTGGTTGGGAATCCACAATACTACCAGGGCGGCTATGAGAAGAGGCAGCAAATCCACCTTACCCGTTACGGCAGTCCATCCGAAGAGTGCCGGCAGGCCGCCGGAAAAACCGCCCAGGATGATATTCCAGGAACTCCTGCGCTTCAGCCAGAGGCTGTAGATGCCCACATAACCGATCATGCCGCCCCAGAGGCAGGCAAAAGCAATGGGGTTGACCGTCCAGCCGAGGATGAGGGAGGAAACGAAGAGGAACAGCCCCCAGTACAGGGCCCGCACCGGAGGATTGATCCTTCCGTCGGGAATGGGCCGTTTGCGGGTCCGGATCATACTTGCGTCCAGATCCCGGTCGATATAACAACTGACGGCGTTGGCGCCGGCACAGGCCAGAGTTACAGCCGCTATGGCAGCCACAAACTGAAAAGTCGATATAGGCCCGTTTATGGCACCTGCCACCACCATGGTAGCCAGTGCCGTAAAAACCAGCAGGACCACGGAACGGGGCTTGGTTACTTCCAGGTATGCCAGTACAGTAGTCCGAAAATCCGCCCGGGTTTTGCTGATACTGGTGGTTTCTATGTTCACTTTTAAGTTCCTCCAATCAAAGCCGAGTCTTTTTAATAGTTCGTTATACTGTGCCTAAATCCTTCTTGAATTGTTTTTACGGTTTACCAAAAGTTAAGGAGGAAAGGTACAAGTGGTGTGCGGGGGAACCGGAGCACCCAAAGTGGTGGTCAGTATTTCCCGCCGGACTGAGCCTTATTTTTATGCCGAAAGGATTGCCGCCCTTCTTCTGGCCCGTTACCCGCCGGAGCGGGTACATACCGTAGTGGTTTGGACCAAGTTTCCGGAAACGGTGCTGCTCAAATTGCGTACGGTGCTCAGTATGTACTCTCAAGTGTATGTACACCTCACGGTGACGGGATTGGGCGGCACATTGGTAGAACCCCGTGTTGCCAGACCGGAGGCGGTGCTGGCGCAAATTCCGCCCCTCGTTGAGTTTTTGGGTGATCCCCGGCGCCTGAGGGTAAGGACCGATCCTCTGGTAATGTTGAGGCGAAATGGGGAGGTTTTTTCAAACCTGGAAACGGCGGTACAAGTGATCCGGGCGGCCACGGCCATGGGCGTGACCGCTTTTTCCGCCTCCTTTGTGGAGCTTTACCCCAAGGTGCGGCGGCGCCTTTTGCGCCGCGGGTGGGAGGCTGTGCCCCTTACGCCTGAAGAACGGGAGCGGGTTTGGGAAAAACTTTCTGCCGCAGCGGCGGCCACAGGGGCCGTCCTTTATGGCTGCTGCGTTCCGGGGATGCCGGTTTCCCGGTGTATTGACGGCGAACTTTTAAGCGCCCTGCACCCGGCGGGGGAAAGGTGCCGCGTAGATAAAGCTAAAGGTCAAAGGGCTTTGTGCGGTTGCACCCATGCCATAGATATCGGCTGGTATAACATGACATGTCCCTCCGGTTGCCTTTACTGTTACGCCAACAGTTCTGTTTGACGTTGATAGAATCCGTTATAATGTCGTTAGGGCGAAATCAGATCACAGGGGACAGTGCGCCGATTCCGGGCAAACGCGCTGCACGCCACGTCGGCGGCATCCGGGGAAGCGGGGGGTGGCCCCTTTCTTGCGACGGTTTATTGAGACATGCTCCTGAAACGACTAATTTAGACATTGGAGGAGGGGAAGGACATTGAAGGTGGTCTTTCATGAACGTTATAAGGAAGTTTATGCTTCCGACCCGGCGGCGGCAGCGGGGAGATTGGACCCGATGGTGGAAGAGCTGGCCCAATCATTTCCCTTTGTTGAACCCCGGCCGGCAACAGATGATGATGTGTTGCTGGTACACACCCCGGGACACCTGGAAAGAGTCAAAAAGCGGCCTCATACCTACGAAGTTGCCCTTTTGGCCGTTGGCGGAGCCATCTTAGCATCGGATCTGGCCATGCGGGGAGAAAAGGCTTTCGGTTTGCTTAGACCGCCTGGGCACCACGCCAGCCCCGATTCCAGCTGGGGTTTTTGCTGGTTTAACAATATTGCCGTAGCCGTGGAAAGGTTGAGACGCCGGGGGCTGATCACCAGGGCGTTAATTATCGACATTGACTTGCATTATGGTGATGGTACGGCCAATATTTTTGCTGGCGTACCGGAAGTAACCTACCATCACGTGGAAGGGATCAGCCGGGAAAGATTTTTGCGCGATTTGGAGCTCACCTGCCGGGGGGAATTTGATCTGGTGGCCATATCAGCCGGCTTTGACCGGCACGAAGCGGATTGGGGCCGTTTGTTGAAAACAGAAGATTATGAAGCCGCCGGAAAAATAATCGGCACTTTTGCCCGGCAAAAATGCCGGGGGAGGGTGTTTGCCGTCCTTGAAGGCGGTTACAACAGTGACGTGCTGGGAAAAAATGCTCTTGCCCTGTTGAAAGGGTTGGAGCAGGGATAGGTAACCCTTACGGCGGATCAAGAGCTCGCCAGCATCCGGGGGTTCTGCGGTTAGTTCCGTGAAAGGAACTCTACCGTAAAAAATTAACGGTCGGGACAACCCGACCAGTTTACTTTTCCTTCCGGGGAAATTAATGGGTATAGTTGACCTCTTTTACCAGGTTGGCCTCTTTCAAACGACGGTAAATGAACTGGCGGGCCTCATCGCTATCCGGCTCGTCCAGCGGTTTTAAGCGCATCAAATCCGGTGCCAGGCGGGCCAGGAAGATCCCCGGAGCGTTTTTTTCCACCACCAGGTATACATCGCGCTTTGGTTTAACCGGAACGGCATAGTCTCCCTTGATGGTGGTAAGTACGGGGATTAAATCCCAATTCTCCACGAAAAATTCCACTGCTTCTTCAATGGTCATGTTCACATTTTAACCCTCCTGTTGATTTTCCAGGTTGCATTGAAGCAGTTGGGCCGGGTCCGCTTTTTCATAGAAGTGGCGGGAAAATTCCTCGAAACTCAATCCCAGGGCATTGGCCCATTTCTGGGCCACGCACAGGCGGGGGTATTGCTGCCCCCTTTCAATGGCCAGCAACTCCCGGACGGTAATTCCCACCCGGGTGGCCATGGTCGGCGCCGTGAGCCCCTGGCTTTTTCTTACCTCTTCCAGGCTCATGACCGGCCACCCTCTTTCAGGGGCAGGGTGAAGCTGGCACCGGCGGGTGCAAAGTGAAAGGTTGGACCGAAAATAGCGGCAAGACGGGCTGCGACAGGCAGGCCGGTGCAGTGATTGGCCGCCAGGAACTTTAAGTCCAGGTTTTTCAGATAAGCAATGGTGGCCTCCTGTTGCTCTTTGGATGCCGGGCCCAGGTGGGTCCCGCCAATAATGCCGTAGATGCGGTCGATGCCGGTTACCTGACGGGCGTGTTCCACGATATTTACCACCCCTGCATGGGCACATCCCAGGATTATTACTACCCCTTCATCCGTAACACAGTACAGGCTCATGTCGTCCCGGAAGGGGTCTGCTACCTTGTTGTCGTTTTCCAGGGAAAAGAGGCGGCTGTCTCCCTTTTCGAAAGTGGTCTTGCGCGGGACCTCACCGCTGACCCACAGTCCGGGTGCGATTTGCTGCGGTTCCTGCTCAAAGATGAAATCTGCGCCCAGGCTTTCCAGTTCCTCCTGTCGAAATGGCACCCCGATGTACTGTTCCCGGGGCTGGGAAACGTAGTGTAAGGCAAAAAAGTCGGGATGAACGTAGACGGGCAAGCGGCCCCGCAGGCGCAGGAAATCCCGCATGCCTCCGCTGTGGTCGTAATGGCCGTGGCTCATTACCAGGGCGTCGACCTCCTGCAGGTTGATCCCCAGGGCGGCGGCGTTTGCCAGGATGTTTCCCCGTTCACCGGTATCGAAAAGAACCTTTGTCCCGGCTGTTTCCACCAGCAGGGCCAAACCCCATTCTCCCGACAAACCCAGGGGCAGGCCCACGGTATTTTCGCTTAAAACAGTTATTTTAACCATCACCCTATACACCCCTGCAATCAGGATTTACAAATGACTTTTCTAGGCTAACTGTAACACTCATTGCTTCTGCAGTCAACTGTTGGAGAACGGTACCGGCGACCGCCCGTATGGGTACAATCCTCATGATCTGGAAGTTGCTCTTGCACAGGGTTCACCTCTTGATCAACGGTGTTTTCAGAAATATCCCATTCCTTTTAAATTTGAGCATAAATCCGCAATATTGTTCGAAAAAGGAAGGTAATGGCCATAATTAACGTTTGCTCGTAAGTACGCGCCTTTGATAAAGTTATAATGATCTACCATAAGATTTTGCGGGGGGAGGAAGCCGCGTGGAAGCAATAGCGGCCAGCAAGCTGGACCCAACCTTCATGAGCGAGGTTGTCTCCAAGTTCAGGACGGACAAGGACCCGGCGGATTTATACAACTGCCTCACCTGCGGCATGTGCAGTGCCGGCTGCCCCTATAACGGAGTGCACGATCATGCCGACCCGCGCAAGTTTATCCGCCAGGTAGTCCTGGGGATGCGGGAAAAAGTACTTGCGGACACTTTTATCTGGGCCTGTACCATGTGTGGGCGCTGTACTTTCCACTGCCCGATGAATGTGGATATCGCCGGTCTGGTGAGAACCATCCGCAGTCCCAAAAACTTCGGCCTCAGGGCACCGGGATTTTTGCAGGACGTGGTGGATGCGCAGATCCGCACCGGCAACCAGATGGAGGTAACTACGGAAGAATACCTGGAAACACTGGAGTGGATGGAGGAAGAGCTGCAGCAGGAAGTTGGAGACCCCAATGCCAGAATACCCGTGGACCAGGAAGGGGCAGAGTTCCTCTTCATGTGGGACCCCCGGGAAATCAAGTACTACCCCCAGGATGTGCAGAGCATTGCCAAAATTATGTGGGCCGCCGGGGCCAGTTGGACGGTCAGCAGCCGCTGGTGGGACGCCACCCATTACGCCCTGTTCAATGGTGACGACGAGGACTCGGCTATTATGGTACGGCGTACTATGGAAGAGTTTGAACGACTGAAAGTGAAGGAAGTTATTATTACCGAATGTGGACATGCTTTCCGGGCGCAGCGGTGGGGTCGCATTGTCTGGCTTAATGGTGCCACATATCCCGTACGCAGCTTTGTGCAGTTGCAGGCCGAGTGGATCCGGGAGGGCCGTATTAAAGTTGATCGCACCAGAAACACCGAACGGGTTACTTTCCACGATCCCTGCAATCTGGTGCGCAAAGAGGGGGTTGTGGAAGAGCCCCGCTACTGCCTGCAGCAGGTCTGCATGGACTTTGTCGAAATGTGGCCCAACCGCCAGTACAACTATTGCTGCGGCGGCGGGGGCGGCCTGCTGGCCATGGGGAAGGAAATTTACCCTTACCGGATGGCCAAGGGCAAGCTTAAAGCCGAGCAAATCAAAGCTACCGGCGCCAAAATCGTAGTTACACCCTGCCACAACTGTTACGACCAGTTAAACGACATCATCAAGTACTACAAACTGGACTGCAAGGTTAATCATATTCATCATCTGGTGAGCAATGCCCTTATTTTACCCAGCAAAGCCGAAAGGGAGCAATTGAAGTAACACCACGTTTCAAGGTGAAAGGCGGGTGATAGCCAGTTATCCAGGACTTTTTATGGATTCCGTAAGAACTGGACCGGGGGAAAGGTTCCCCTGGTTACTCCGGCAAGGGAGACCTGCCCTTACTCCTGCCGGAAGCCTCCCTTCAAAGGGCACTTTACCATCCCACTAAAGTTTAGTTTGGCCCCGGCATGCACGTTTTTGCCGGGCTTTTTTTTGCACTCCAGGGAGTAATCCGGGGAGCGGCAGGGGACACAGCATTGACCGCAAAAACAACTCCTGCGGTTTGGAGCTATTGCTTTTTTGTGTTCGGGATGCTAATATGGACATATGTAAAGTTAAATTAAGGCTGGATTATGTATGAGTGTAACAGGTGATCAAAATATTACCTCTGTTATTTTAAACAGCATTAGCGATGGTGTTTTCACAATTAATTCCGATTGGCGCATTACTTTTTTCAACCGGGCTGCGGAGGAAATTACCGGCGTACCCCGGGAAGAAGCCGTCGGGCGTTTTTGCTGGGAAGTTTTTCGGGCCAGTATTTGCGAGAGGGAATGCGCGTTAAAACACACCCTGGAAACCGGTTGCCCGGTAGTAAACAGGGCTGTTTATATTGTCAATGCTTACGGTAAAAAGGTTCCCATAAGCATCAGTACCGGTATACTCAGGGATGAGTACCAGCAGGTGATTGGCGGTGTGGAAACCTTCCGGGATCTCTCCCTGGTGGAGGAATTACGCAGAGAACTGCGTGGGCGGCATACTTTTGCCGATATCATCAGCAGGAACCACCGGATGCAACAAATTTTCTCCCTTCTTCCGGACATAGCGGAAAGTGATAGCACGGTGTTAATTGAAGGGCCGACCGGTTCGGGAAAGGAACTTTTGGCACGAGCCATACACAATTTAAGCCCTCGCAGGGACAAACCCCTGGTGGCCGTAAATTGCGCCGCCCTTCCTGATACCTTGCTGGAATCTGAGCTTTTCGGTTATGAGGCAGGGGCCTTTACTGATGCCAGAAAAAGTAAACCAGGCCGTTTTGCCCGTGCCCAGGGGGGCACCCTTTTTCTTGATGAAATTGGCGATATTTCTCCGGCTCTGCAGGTTAAACTTTTACGGGTTTTACAGGAAAAAGAGTTTGAGCCCCTGGGTGCCGTGCGCCCGTTGAAGGCCGATGTACGGATCCTGGCGGCCACCAATAAAGATCTGGCGGCGCTGGTAGAAAAGGGGTTATTTCGTCAGGATTTGTACTACCGGATCAATGTGATTAAAATTACGCTCCCCCCTTTATCCGAGCGCAAGGAAGATATTCCGTTGCTGGTAGAGCATTTTATCGATAGGTTAAACATCCTGCGGGGTAAAGCCATCGACGGGATTTCTGAAGAGGCCCTGGCCCTGCTATGGCAGCACGACTTTCCAGGTAACGTCAGGGAACTGGAAAACATTATCGAACATGCCTTTATCCTGTGCAAAGGCGGGCTTATAAAGCCGGAGCACCTGCCCGCTTATCTGCAAGCTGCTGGTGACCGTTCTTGTTCCGGGAAAGGCAAAACCTTGGCCGAAATGGAAGCCCGGATGATTTATGAGGCGCTTGTTCGGAACCAGGGAAAACGCAGTCTGGCGGCCAGGGAACTGGGTATTGATAAGACCACGCTGTGGCGGAAAATTAAGCGATACGGCATAAAAATTCCAACCAGTGACTATTTGAACAGGGCAGAATAACGTTGCATTTTGCAGTAGTTCGGTGGTTAGCCCGGGTGCATTTTGCACCTTTTTTTGTTTTCCCCAGTATTATCACCCGGAAGGAGCGTTCGGCGAAAGCCAGGGGCAGCTATTTTATCCCGGTTTTTTAGAGGCATTGTTTTGTTGGCATAAGTTTTGCGAGCAAAAAATTATGCAGCCAGGCGGCAAAGGGTAAACAGTTTTAGTAAAAGTTCAGTAAAACCGCCGTTAACTGCAAAGGAACGGCGTTGTCCAGAGCGAAAGATTTTGCGGAGCGCCGGTAACAGCACCCGGTGAAGCGAGGCTGCCGGCTCGGCTCTCGAGGACGCATGATGAACTGTTCGGAAGAAGACTCCGAAAACATATTAAGTCAGGATGTAATAACGAAGGATGATTAGTGGCGGGCAATCCGCAGAGAGCCAGAGCCGGCCCGAAGCGAACCGCGGTGCTGTCGGCGCGGAGCATATGAGTGAGCGGGACAACGCCGTTCCTTAAGCGGGTTGACTGAACACTCACCTGTTTTAAAACAGGCTCTAATCTAACGGGGTGTAAGGTTTAATGAGAGTTGCTCTCGCCAGGTGGGGTAATCGCGTATCCCCCCTCTTCGATGTGACTCAAGAAGCGCTGATTGTAGATCGTAAAATAGAATTGACCCCCGATCGTCAAATAAAACTGACCCACCCTATGATAAAATCTCCCTCGAGAGGGGGAGGCAAAAGAGGTG
>NZ_JAUSUX010000016.1 GCF_030813795.1 Desulfofundulus luciae
GCAATTTTTAAGTATTCCGCTAACTAAGATCCTTGATTTTACTGGGTTTCCAGCTTCGTTGGAAATGTATGGGGCGCTAAAGTTTCAAACTTGAGTTTCACCAATACACTGGTGAGCCGGCGTACCATCGGATCGGAACATTTCCTGATAGGGAATGAAAAGGGTGAAATAATTATCGGCATCAAGATTGCCTAACAGGTCAACCTTTGCCTTCATGTGAATGCGCAGTCCGTCCTCTTCGTTTACAAAAATCATTTCAATGTGTTCAATGTGGCGAAAATCGGTGGGTGTACCGGGACCGGAACAAAATTTAAATACTTGCTGCCGGGAAGTAGAGGTAAGGCCACAGGAGGCAAAGCCCAAATGCCAGGACAAGGCTTCCCATACGGCAGTGATGGCCGGGGAAGGCCTTATGGTCAGTTCGATCATGCGGGTGACATCGGGGGCAAAGGCAATCACCACCTGTACACGCAAAAAACAACGGTGGTGATCACTGCTGATGACCAGGTTCAAGGGCAGGTGCAAGGTGAAAGGCAATTCCAATACTTTGCCCGGATCTACGGTCATTTCCCTGGCCAGGTCCATTTTGACCGCGGTTTCCCTTTGCCGGTGACGTCTCTTCTCCCCTTCCTCTCCCTCATGCCATTCCTCCAGTAATTCCAGCCGTATCCCCTTGATGCGCCGGGAAGTTTTTACCGCTTTTAAAAGAACTTCCCCTTGTATCGTCCCTCCCTGGACATACTCCAGGGAGGACAAGCGCACATCCAGGGAGAGATCGGGGAAAACTTTCCTTTTTAAGTTATCCCATAAACTCAAAAACCCCCACCCTCCCCCCAGTAAATTGACCTTTTGTTAATTATTCGCTGTGGGGGCAACCAATTCCTGCCGTTGGCAAACTGAAGGTAAGGAAAGGGAGGCGTTGGCTGGGCCGTACACCCGGCTCAATAATTCCAACGTGTGCAATACGGGAATAAAAATACCCGCCTGGTTCAGGCCGTACTCAATTTGCAGGCGGCAGGAAGGACAGCCCGTAACCACCGCTTGAGCACCGGTAGCCCTGATGTTTTCTACCTTACGCCTGAGTATTTTCATGGAAAGCTCGTAATAGGTAAGACCGAAGGAACCCGCCGAACCACAGCACCAGTCGCTCTCAGCCATTTCTTTGAGGGAAAGCCCCGGAATAGCGGCCAGAATTTTTCTCGGTTCCGACCAGATACCCTGACCCCGTTTCAAATGACAGGGGTCGTGGTAGGTGACAACCAGGGGCAACTTTCCGGCAGGTTCCCGGAAGCCAACCGTATGCGCCAGAAAGTAAGATATATCCTGAACCTTGGAACTAAAGTCCCCTGCGGCATCTTCCCCAAGCAACTCTCCGTAACTTTTCAACATCTCGCCACAGGTAGGGCAATCAGTAACGATGTAATCAACACCCGTTTTCATAATACTTTCCACATTGCCCCTGGCCAGTTCGCGCACTGTCTGGCTGTCTCCGGCAGCCAGGGCAGGCATCCCGCAGCAGTACTGCTCGGGAAGCACCACCTGGACGTTGTTTTCGGTTAACACGTCCAGCAAGGCCGAACCCGTCTGATGATACACATACTGAGTCATGCAGCCGGTGAAATAAGCAACCAAAAGTGAAGGTTTTCCCAGCTTTTTTATGCGTGCCAACCGCCTGAAAGGGGCTACACGAACAGGCGGCAAAAGGCCTTCTTTTCTGGTCAAACGCAGGCCCGTCGCCCGGTAAGCTGCTAAAACCCTGGCTAACAGTTCTAGCCTGTGATTGTAGCGCAAAACGTTGCGCAGAATGGACTTCTTGATGAAAGGTAGCCCTTGTTTGCGCACCGCCTCCTGCCTGGCCCAGAGGACAAGCTTGTCCACCCTTACGCCGTTCGGACAGTGAGTAACACAGGCCTTGCACAGGAGACAGCTTTCCATGATCTCCCTAAACCGCCGGGAAAAATCAATTTGACCTTCTATAGCGGCATTGGCCAGTTGTACCCTGGCCCGGGCCACCCAGGGCTCGCCCCCCATCTCGGAAAAAACGGGACACACTTCCCGGCACGACCCGCATTTACTGCAGCGGTTTATCTGGTATTTGGCGGCACCGGCGTCATCGTTCAACTGCTGATCCCTCCGAAGATTTTGCCCGGGTTCAAAATGCCCAGGGGATCCAGGGCTTCTTTAATCCGTCGCATCACTGCTACACCGGCTTTGCCAAACTCCATCTCCAAAAAGGGAGCTTTGAGCAGGCCTATTCCGTGTTCACCGGAAAGCGTGCCGCCCAGGGAAAGGGCCAGTTTGAACATTTCCTCAATCGCCGCTTCCGCCCGTTCCATTTCCTCCGGGTTGCTTTTATCGATCAAAATATTGGGATGCAAATTGCCGTCCCCGGCATGGCCAAATATAGCAATGATCAGGTTGTACTTGCGCGCAATTTCCCTGATCCCCCTGATCATAGCCGGAATATTGCTCCGGGGGACGGTGGCATCTTCGGAAATTTTGGTGGGCTTTACCTGCACTACGGCCGGGGAAACGGCCTTCCTTGCCCTCCACAGTTCTGCCCCTTCCGCTTCTGTTTCGGCCACCTTCACCCTGGCGGCACCGTGCTGCCGGCACAGGGTGGCTATGGTCTTGACCTGGCCGGGCAGGGATACAGCCGGGCCGTCCACCTCCATCAAAAGGATGGCTTCCACATCAAGGGGCAAACCGGCATGCAAAAAATTTTCCACGCAGCGAATGGTCACATCGTCCATTATTTCCAGGGCCGCGGGAATAACCCCGGCGCCAATTATGGCGGTGATGGTCCCGGCTGCCTCTTCGATGGTTTTAAAGTCCGCCAGGATGGTTTGCCTGGCCTGGGGTTTCGGGAGCAGGCGCAAGTTAGCCCGGGTGATGATGCCCAGCGTACCCTCGGAACCTACGAAAAGACCGCGCAGATCGTATCCGCTGGCATTTTTTACGGTCTCGCCCCCGCACTGAATTACTTCCCCGCTGGCTAGAACCACCTGGACACCCAACACATAATCCCTGGTCACGCCGTATTTCAACCCCCGGGGGCCTCCCGCGCACTCGGCAATATTGCCCCCAATGGTAGAGACATTGGCACTGGAGGGATCGGGTGGGTAAAAAAGTCCCATATTTTCCACCGTTTTGTGCAGGTAGGCGGTAATGACACCGGGCTCCACCACGGCCAGCATCTCAGCGGGGTCTATTTTAACAATCCTGTTCATCGCCGTCAGGTCAATGACCAGGCTCCCTTCCAAAGGTACGGCACCACCGCTCAAACCGGTTCCGGCCCCCCGGGGTATCACGGGAATTCTTTCTCGAGAAGCCAGTTTCATCACCGCCGCCACCTCTTCGGTTGACGAAGGGCGTACCACCACCCCGGGAACACCGGTCTTAAAAGTGCCATCGTAGGAATAGCAAAGGCAATCTTCCGGGGCGGTAAAAACTTTTTCTTTGCCCAGGATCCTTTTCAGGTGTTTAGCAAGATTTTTCATGCTCCTATACCTTTCCAGCAAGTAAAGTCCCCATTACCCCATTCCCATAACCAATACGATGTCACCTGACCTTATCCTGCTTTTTTCTCAAAGCACTTTAGAAATAAAATAACCTGCCGGGAAGGCAGGTTTAATTCGGTTAAGCCGTCACCCGGAATGAGCGGGTGGATTCCAGGGGTTCTACCACTGTTACTCGAGAGCCATGTTCGGCCGCCCAGAGGATCTGAGATACGAGGCTGCCCACATCTCCTTCCCGAACGGCTTTGATTGGCAAAGCCAGGGGAAGGCAGAACTCCGGGCGGTCACCATAGCGCAGGCAGACTTGCAGGTGCAACCGCTCACCCACGGAACGAAGCGGGGCCACGCGCGTTATCCGCCCATCCCGGGACGACAGCTCGGCCTGCACCTGAGCCAGCAGGGCATCAAGGCTTGGCTCCCCCAGACCACTGCTGTACATAAAGACACCTCACTTTTCCTGCTCTGGGCTTTTTTCTATTATATTAAGTTGAGCTATGGCGGGTAAATTTTCTGAAGGCCAATAACAAAAATGAACCACTTAAATGACGGCAGAAAAAGTTTAATGGTTAAACTTTGAGGATACTTGCTCAAGTAGTATCCTCTTTATGCCATTCACCTGACTTTAAATCAGTTTAAAAGGCAAAATATAATATGGTTTTATTTACCATCGAATTTGTTGCATATAAACGGGTGAAAGGGCAATAATACTACCAGCAGGGTCGGTAATGGCCGAGCCAAGACTGCTACAGGGTCGCAAATGGCTCTGTAGCAGTCGGCCAAAGGTTGATATCGGGTCGCACAGGCTCGATACCAGCCGGCGGGCAGATCAATGGATGTTCCGGCAGGCTCGGCAGCAGTCCGAAGGGCTGCTGCCGGGTCGTAAGGGATATCCATTGATCGAGCTAAGATCAGTACAGGTGCCGGATTATTTTTGTCTACTACGACTAAAATTGAGAGGTCTGGTGCAGCCGAGAGACTGCATCAGGCTTCCCAGGTATCTGTACTGGTCGAGCAAAGGTCATTACGGGTTCCGTAATGGTCCGCGGTAACCGAAAGGTTACCGCGGGCTATGCAGGGATGCGTAATGGCTGTAGCGCAGGTCATTACCGGCTCGAAGTAGAAACCCTTCTCCAATGGAGAAGGGTTTCTTATTTTCCAGCGGTTTTAAAACTGGTGGTGCGCCGGCCCCGTGTTCACTCCAGTGTTCCTACGACGTCCACACAGCGGGGGCAAAGGGTGGGGTGATCCGGGTGCCGGCCGACTCCAGGATGGTACATCCAGCACCGCTCACATTTTTCTCCCGGCGCCCTTTCCACCGCTACCGCCAGCCCGGGGATTATTTCAGAAGCCACCGCCTTTTCCGGCAGATCCCCGGTCCATTTTTTTAGCTCCACGGCCGAAACGATGAAAATTGTAGGCAGATCCTGGGCCCTGGACAGAAAATCGTACATTTCCTCCCGGGCGTACAGGACCACTGCAGCCTCCAGGGAGTTGCCAATCACTTTTTCCCGCCGGGCCGCCTCCAGGGCCCGGGTGACCTCGCCCCGCACCGCCAGCAGGCGCTCCCACTTGGCCTCCAGTTCCACATCCAGGTAATCCTCATTCACCTGGGGCATGTCGGTTAGCTGGACACTTACCGGCGCATCCTTTTCTTTGGGGGCATAGCGCCAGATTTCCTCCGTGGTAAAGGCCAGAATGGGGGCAAGCAAACGCACCAGGGCATGTAATACCTGGTAGAGCACAGTCTGGGCCGCCCGGCGTTCCAGGGAAAGGGCGGGGGTGGTGTATAGCCGATCTTTAATCATATCCAGATACAGTGCGCTCATATCAGTGGTACAAAAGTGATGAATGGTATGGAAAACCACATGGTACTCGTAATCCCTGTAAGCAGCCAGCACCCGCTCCATCATCCGGTGCAGGCGCAAAAGAGCCCAGCGATCCATCTCGGGAAGCCGGTCATAGGGTACCTGGTCCCCGGGCTCGAAGTCATACAGGTTGCCCAACAAGAATCGGCAGGTATTGCGGATCTTGCGGTAGGCCTCGGTCATTTGCTTTAAAATGTTTGGCGATACCGCCAGATCTCCCCGGTAATCGGCGGAACTCACCCACAGGCGCAAAATATCGGCCCCCATCTGATCGATTATTTTCAGGGGATCGATGACATTGCCCAGGGATTTGCTCATCTTACGGCCCTGCTCATCAACCACGAAGCCATGGGTCAGCACCGCCCGGTAGGGAGCCTGACCCTTCACCGCCACCGCCGTGGACAGGGAACTGTTAAACCAGCCACGGTGCTGGTCGCTGCCTTCCAGGTAGAGATCCGCCGGCCAGCGCAGTTCCGGCCAGATGTCCGGCTGCTCCAGCACGCCCACGTGGGAGGTGCCGCTGTCAAACCAGACATCCATTATATCGGTTTCCTTGGTAAACTCGCCGGCCCCGCAGGACGGGCATTTGAACCCCGGGGGAAGCAGTTCCGCCGCTTCCCGCATAAACCAGACATCCGAACCGTACTCCTTGAACAATCCCTGCAGGTGGGATATGGTTTCTTCAGTAATAATTTCCTTGCCGCAACCAGCGCAGTAAAAGATGGGTATGGGAACGCCCCAGGTCCGCTGCCGGGAAATGCACCAGTCGCCGCGGTTGGCCACCATATTGTAAATGCGCTCTTCTCCCCAGGCCGGGATCCAGCGCACCTGGCGGATGGCTTCCAGGGCTTTCTGGCGGAAGCCCTCAATAGAGGCAAACCATTGTTCCGTAGCCCGGAAAAAGACCGGCCTTTTACAACGCCAGCAGTGGGGGTACTGGTGGTTTATGGTATCGCTTTTAAGCAGTTTACCCCTGGCCCTTAACTCGGCAATGATGCCCTCGTTGGCGTCCGTATAAAACTGTCCGGCAAACTGCCCCGCTTCCCCGGTAAAACGCCCCCGGCCGTCAATGGGAGACAGGATGGGCAAACCGTAGCGCTGCCCCACCAGGTAGTCTTCGTGACCGTGACCAGGAGCAGTGTGCACGCAGCCGGTACCGGCATCCAGGGTGACGTGGTCCCCTAAAATGACCAAGGAATCCCGTTCAATAAAGGGATGCCCCAGAACCACGCCCTCCAGGTCGCTGCCGGCAAACTCTTCTTTAATGGTCCAATCATTGAGTCCCACAGCCCGGGCAAAAGAAGGCAGCAGTTCTTTAGCCACCACATATTCCTCTTCCCCGGAGGCCACCAGAACATAGGTAAAATCGGGATGCAGGCAAACGGCCACGTTGGCAATTAACGTCCAGGGGGTGGTGGTCCAGATGACCACCTGGCTGCCCGCCGGCAAACGCCCCTTTCCATCCTTTACGGGAAAACGAACATAGATGGACGGGGACTTTTTATCCTGATATTCCACTTCCGCCTCAGCCAGGGCCGTTTCACAGGTGGCACACCAGTAAACGGGTTTTAAGCCTTTGTAAATGTAACCCCGGCGGGCCATTTCCCCGAAGACGCCAATTTGCGCCGCCTCATAGTGGGGCATCAGGGTGAGGTAGGGATGCTCCCAGTCTCCCCGCACGCCCAGGCGCTTAAACTCCTGCCGCTGGACGTCCACAAATTTCAAGGCGTATTCCCTGCACTTGCGCCGGAACTCCACCGGGTGAACAGCATGCCGGTTTAACCCCAGGTTTTTAATGGCCTGCTGTTCAATGGGTAACCCGTGGGTATCCCAGCCGGGCACATAGGGGGCATCATAGCCAGCCATGGAATGATATTTGACCACAATATCCTTGAGTACCTTGTTCAGGGCAGTCCCCAGGTGGATGTGCCCGTTGGCGTAGGGCGGCCCGTCATGCAGGATAAACTTGGGCCGCCCGGCATTTTTTTGCTGTACGAGGCGGTAAATATTAATTTCATCCCAGAATTTTAAGATCTCCGGTTCCCGCTGGGGCAGATTGGCCCGCATGGGAAAATCGGTTTTGGGCAGGTTTAAGGTCTGGCTGTAATCCATCAGTAACCACCCCAGTTTACGTATAATAGCTCAAGTGTGTCCGGCTAAAATAGAAAAAACCCCGCCCCAAGGGACGGGATCTTCCCGCGGTACCACCCTTATAGACAGGTTAACTTTCCCTAACCTGTCCCCTCGTTTTGCCGGTAACGGCGGCCAGCCGTCCGGGCCTACTAAACGGGGATAACCCCGCCGTTCAGCCGGCACCTCCCGGGTGATTTTCGCCATGGCTTCCTGTACCCGGTTTCCAGCTTCCCCGGGCTCTCTGCAACAGGAGGGACCTGGCTACTCGTCCCGTTCACAGGCTTTGCATCATAAACAACAAGTATTATACACAAAAAACAGGGATCAGGTCAACACGCCTGGTGACGAAAAGAAGGACTGCCCCCACTATGTGGCGAATATTTAATATGAGACCGCACACTCCTTTAGTTTGCCTTTTGGTGTTTTTGGGGCGAGGTCTCATTTCTTTTTTCGGGGGGTCGTTCTCCTTCTGGTACCTACTTAAATTTTACACGGCCGATTATGTTATATCCTCAATCAAAGACGGTATAATTTCAATAAAGATTTTAATCGTAAGGAAAAATGGAGAGGCCATTTAAAAAGAGGAATTTTCTTGAAAACAGATAATTAACCTGTATACGCACCGTTACTTGAAGTAGCAACAACGGTTTTCCTACTTTCGTCAAAATCTGATCGGGAGGTTCGCAAACAATGGCCACCATACTTGGTATCTGCTGTTCCCGGCGTCCCCTGGGAAATAGTGAGGTGCTCTTACGGGAAGCCCTGGACGCGGCGCAAAAAACCGGTGCGGCCGTATCCTTTTTACGCCTGTCGGACCTGCGGTTTGAACCCTGCCGGGGTTGCCTGGCCTGTGTCTACAAGGGGTCCTGCGCCATCAAAAATGACGACCTGGGGGTTTTACTGGAGAAAATCCTGGAGGCTGACGGGTTGATCATTGCCGCGCCCACCTATATCCTGGGTCCAGCAGGCATAGTCAAGCTGGTAGCGGACCGGGCTCTAAGTCTCTCCCCTCACCTGGAAGAACTGGCCGGTCGCGCCCGGGTGGCCACCACCATTAGCGTAGCCGGCAACAGGAAATGGAATCCACTGGGAGTGGAACTCCTGAACCTTTTCCCCCTGGTCTACGGCTACCGGGTTATTGATTATCATGAGGCCTATGCTCCCGGGCCGGGGGAGGTGCTGCTGGAACAGGCAAACGTTGCCCGGGCCCGCGAGTTGGGCCGGCGGGTAGCCCGGGCCCTATCCGGAGAAATCGAGGCACGTCCTCCGGAAGAGCAGCAGTGCGGCAACTGCTATAGCCGCGCCTTTCGCCTCAGCGGGCAGGATAGGGTTACCTGTGTGGTATGCAACACCACAGGACGGCTGGTCCCGGATGAAAAGGGAGCCTTGCGTTTTTTACCCGACCCGCCGGGCCCCTATGGTCATTTCTGGACGGCAGAACATCGCCGCCACCATCTGAATGACTGGATTGTTCCCAGCCGCGACCGTTATTTGGCCCGGCGGGAGCTAATTAAGGAACTTCTGGCCAGGTATAAAACGTGAGTGGAAGAGGTGATACGCCTCCTTAACACGGTGCATCACCTCTTCCACTCTTTTAAAGAACAAAGCTTTTGGTTGACGCGATTAGCCAGGCCTATCTTTGGCTGCCATCAAAGAGCGCACCTTTTCCACAGAAACCCCCTGTACCCGCACCAGCTTGTTACGCCCGGTGTACCCGGCTACGATTTCCACCCGTGCCCTGGGCACTCCCAGCAGCCGGGCCAGAAAATCCCGGCAGGCTTCGTTGGCCTCCCCTTCCACCGGGGGCGCCGTCAAACGGACCTTCAGGGCGTCTTCAAAAATCCCGGCCAGTTCATTTCTGGCCGCCCGGGGCTGAACGCGAACTTTAAAGACTACTGCTCCCTTTTCTTCCCGCAGGAAGATCATCAACCCGTCACCCCATTAAACATACCGGTGCAAAATAACCGCCAGGCGGCCGCTTTTAGTGGTTCCCGTAACCCTGGTTACCTGCACCCGGCCGCGTCCCCGGGCGGAAATAACGTCTCCTTCCTTCACCGGATGGGAAACATCACTGCAGACCTGCCAGTTTATACTTACCCGTTGGGCGGTAATCTCCCGAGCCATGCGGGTGCGGGAAGTGCCAAAACCGGCAGCAGCCACCACGTCCAGGCGCAGGGAAGGCACGGTGGCCTTGATTTCCCGGATCCGTCGGGGAGGAGGGCAGAGTTGCTCCCTGGCAATCTGGTGCACGGTCACGGGGATGCGGCCCACCCGGGCAAGCTGGGACTGGATAAAGGGTGCTATCTCGCCGGTGACCACCACCTGGGCCTGGTCGTTATGCAGGAGGATGTCCCCAATTTTCTCCCGGCGCAAGCCGAGGGCCAGCAAAGCCCCAAGAAAATCCCTGTGGCTGAGTCCCTGATCTCTAAAGGAACCCTGGATGGACAAAAATGCCAGATCCCACTCCTCTTCCCGGGGATCGAGATAATCGGGATAAATAAGAATACGCACCCGCTCGGCACCGGGGTAACCACCATCACTTTGCGCCGCCAGATCGGCCACTTTTTCCAAAGCCTTAAGCACCAGACCGGCATGATGGGGATCAAGGAAATCCGTTACGCGCGGTTGGCGGGTACGCAAAACTCCCTGCACCAGGTCACAAAGCCTGGCCAGAAGTTCTTTTTCCTCTTGGGTTTGGGCACGGGATAGAAGAAACTCTTTATCCAGTACTTCC
Source organism: Desulfofundulus luciae (assembly GCF_030813795.1). Lineage (NCBI taxonomy): Bacteria > Bacillati > Bacillota > Clostridia > Eubacteriales > Peptococcaceae > Desulfofundulus > Desulfofundulus luciae. The sequence goes on from NZ_JAUSUX010000016.1 coordinate 10,251, forward strand.
TCACTCCTTCAGGACTACAACCCCAGGGCCCGGATCACGTTGAGAATTATCTGGCGCAGCAATTCCAGGGCAAAAAAAGCCACTAGGGGTGAAAAATCCAGCATTCCCACGGGGGGGATAAAGCGCCTGAAGAAACCCAATACAGGTTCGGTAATCTCATAAACGAAACGGATCAGAGGATGGTAGGGGTTATGACGAATAAAAGACAAAATAATGCGGATAAAGATCAGCCAGGCATAAACCTGGAAAGCCACGTTAATAATGCGTTCTAAACTCATAGTGCTCTCCTTTTATTTTAATCCACTGGACATTTCCCGGGAGCGGCGGGTAGCTTCTTCCACCGCCCGCATGAGGGTTACCCGCAGCCCTCCTTCTTCCAGGGCATAGACACCGGCAATGGCCGTCCCCCCTGGCGTGGTAACCATATTTTTCAGGCGGCCGGGATGCTCGCCGGTTTCTAAAACCATCCGGGCCGCTCCCAGCATGGTCTGGGCGCTGAGCAATAGAGCCACATCCCGGGGTAGGCCCACCCGCACCCCGGCATCGGCCAGGGCCTCCAGGATAACATACATATAGGCAGGCCCGCTGCCGCTAAGCCCTGTCACGGCGTCCATCAGCCCTTCCGGCACTTCTACCGCCCGGCCGACGCCACTGAAAATAGCCATGGCCCGTTCCCGATCCCGGGCAACGGCGTAGGTGCCGAGACAAAGGGCACTGGCTCCGGCTCCCAAAAGGCAGGGCGTGTTGGGCATAACACGGACCACCGGCACCGGTTGGGCGAGAAAACTTTCAATGAACTGGGTGGTAATACCGGCGGCAATGGAGATTAGAGTCTGATGGGGCTGGAACAGGGCCCCCGTTTCCTTCAAAACCTCCTCTACTACCTGGGGCTTGACTGCCAGAATAACCACATCTGTTTCCTTTATCAGATCCTTGTTGTCCTCCCGCGTATGTACACCCAGCTCCCGGTGCAATAATTCCAGCCTTTCCCGGCGGGTATCGCTTACATACAGGTTTTGAGCCTGGATACCGCTTTTTATCAATCCTGTGAGCAAGGCCTGGGCCATGGCCCCGCCTCCCAGGCAACCAATTGCAAGCCCTGTTAATGGCAAAAGGAACACCCCCGTTACTGGTCCATCCAGGAGAAAATCCTCCGTTCCCCAAATTCTTTAATGTCGCCGGCTATATCCATATTACTGGGCACAAAGAGAAAAATACCGTTGCCTACCTTTTGCATGCTCCCGTTCAGAGCGTATGTAGCTCCGCTGACAAAATCCACCACGCGCCTGGCCAGCTCGCTCTCAGCCCGCTCCAGATTAACCACCACCGGCCGGCGGTTTTTTAAATGTTCGGCTATGCTCTGCACATCTTCAAAGGCCCGGGGTTCGGCCACAATGACCCGCACCTGGCGCTGGGTGTGCAAGCTGAAGACCTGCCCTTTGCGCTTGACCTGGGGTACGGTTTCTTCATCCCGGAACCGTTCCTCCCGGAAGCGCTCCTTTTCCTCTTCCTCCGGAGGCTCTTCTTCAAAGCCCATAAAACCGAGGACCTTATCCACCAATTTTTTCGCCATGGTTATCCCTCCTTGGATTTGGTCGGGGTCCAAAAATGGCGCTACCCACTCGAATTATATTTGCCCCTTCCTCTACCGCCACCCTAAAATCGTTGCTCATACCCATAGATAAAAAATCCAGCGGTAACCCCGGCAGCTCTTGTCTGAGCCAGCCAGCCATTTGATATAATTCTCGAAAGATCGGTCTTACCCCTTCGGGATCCGGAACCAGGGGAGCAATGGTCATTAACCCGCGCACGCGGATACCGGGAAGCTCCGCCACCCCGACAATAAAGTTCCTCACCTCCCCAGGGGGTAGACCGTATTTGGTTTCTTCCCCGGATATATTTACCTGCACCAGCACTTCAACATTTAAGCTCCGCTCCTGAGCCCGGCGGCTGATTTCCCGGGCCAGGCGCCAGCTATCCAGTGAATGGATCAGGTGAACCCTGTCAATGATATATTTAACCTTATTCGTTTGCAGATGGCCGATAAGGTGCCATTCCACATCAACCGGCAGTCGGGGGTGTTTGGCCACCAATTCCTGCACCCGGTTTTCCCCAAAGGCCTTTACCCCTGCTGCCATAGCTTCCTGCATCATGTCCACGGGAACGTTTTTGGTTACCGCCACCAGCTTAACCGAACCGGGATCCCGGCCAGCCTTTTTAGCTGCCTCCGCGACCTGCTCAAGTACAAGGCGCAGATTTTCTCTGATTCCCAAATATCCTTCCCCCCAGCACTCATTCCAGCTTGTCTCCTTCCCGGACCCACAAGGGGTTGGTCACGTAACGGGTGCGGGCAGATAAACCGCGGCCGGAAATGACCACCCGCCCCGGCGTCCTGCCGAGAATCTGAACGGGCACCCAGGTGGCCCGGCGCCGGGAAATGATATAAACACCGGGTTGCCCGCCCCGCTCCACCACGGCCCGGAGAGGGACCACAAAACCGGCCACTTCTCCCGCCAACAGCTCCAGCTGGACCTGGCGCTGGTGGACCAGGTCTCCGGGATAAACGGATAACAGAAAGAGCATCTCTTCTCCGGTAATTTTCTCTAGCCGGGCGCGTATTGGGCGTCCCTGCCACAGAACGACCACCGGCTGCCCGGGGGACCATTTTCCAGACCCGGCTTCCTCCCGGGGAACCCGACACCAGTACCACATGCCGGACAGGTTATCCACCAGCTTGCCTACGGGCTCCCCTTTTTCCACCCGGCTACCCGTACCGGGGGAAGCGGGCTCTGCCCCCAGTTTTTCCACGGCCTCCATTTCTAATGCATTGCCAGGCCGCAATACCTTTTCCAGTCCATCGATATGGCTGCAGAAAACTCCTCCCCGGGGTGCATGTACAACCACTTTTTCCCCGCCGGCACCATTATCGGCCAGGAGGATCTCTGCCACCGCTCCCCCGGCCCGCACCCGCTGCCCATCGCCTACCAGCAGCCTTAACTGACCCCGCCCTGGCGAGGGAAGCAGTTGCTCTTCCTTAATCAACCAGCCAGCGGTGGTAATGGTACGGGAAACCTTGCCCTCTTCCAACCATTCCACCTTGACCAGGCGTGTCTCGACCAGGTACCAGGTGCGGTTTCCCAGCCACCAGAGGAAAAAAAGAACTACCAGAGAAAGGATCGACAAAGGGAATATTTTTCTGGCCCGGAGCAGGGAGATCAACCCCGTCACCTGCCAAGATTCAGATAGAGATGCATAACTTGTCTTATTCGACGGCTCTTGGTGCAAATCCTGCGAAAAAAGTACCGGCAACTGGCGCCTGGCTGAGAAAATTAGTTTAGTTCCCGGCGTTCACCCGTGACCAGGTAGATAACCGCTTCCCCGATGTTGGTGGCGTGATCGGCTATCCTTTCCAGATAGCGACTGACGTAAAGAAGGTAGGCCGATTGCATTATCGTTTTGGGATTCTCCATCATGCCGTTGATCAGTTCCCGGAACACTTTGGCAAAAATATAGTCCACTTCGTCATCCAGGGCACACATCTCCCTGGCCTTTTGAACATCACCGTTAACATAGGCATCCAGGCCATCCTTGACCATCTGCTGGGCCAGCCTTCCCATTTGGGGGATATATTCCAGGCATTTTACCGTCAAAGGCTGCCCGCTTAAACACATGGTGGCCCGGGCGATATCCACCGCATGATCGGCCATCCGCTCCAGACTCAAAAGAATCTTGATCCCGGTGATGGCCACCCGCAAATCCCGGGCAATGGGTTGCTGGGTGGCAATTAATTTTACGCATTTATCTTCAATTTCCAGGTAAAGTTCATCGATCATCTCATCGCCCATGATTACCTGGGCCGCACTTGCCACGTCGAGCTTGACCAGAGATTGAACCGCATCATAAATGGCCTGTTCCACCAAACTGGCCATGCGCAGGATATCCTGCTGGAGCTCCGCCAGGGCTTTATCAAAGGAAGAACGGGGACTCACCGACATCCCTCCCGGAAAAACATGTTTTGTTTTCGTCCTTTGCGCCAACAGTCGCGGTGGACCGGCAAACGCAAAATACTAACCAAACCGACCAGTAATATAATCTTCAGTTCGCTGATCCTTGGGACGGGTAAAGAGTTCATCCGTCGTCCCCCATTCCACCAGTTCGCCGTTTAAAAAATAAGCGGTAATATCCGAAACCCGGGCGGCCTGCTGCATATTGTGGGTCACAATCACAATGGTATAATCTTTCTTCAGCACCTGGATCAGCTCTTCTATTTTGAGAGTGGAAATGGGATCCAGGGCAGAACTGGGTTCGTCCATCAGTAACACTTCCGGTTCAACCGCCAGGAGACGGGCAATACACAGGCGTTGCTGCTGACCACCGGAAAGGCCCAGGGCCGATTTAAATAAGCGGTCCTGCACCTCATCCCACAGGGCCGCGTCCCGCAGGCTCCTTTCCACAATTTCGTCCAACAGCCGCTTATTCTTGATACCGTGAACCCTTGGTCCGTAAGCCACGTTATCATAAACCGACATGGGAAAAGGATTCGGACGCTGGAAAACCATCCCGACCCGTTTGCGTAAGTAAACCACATCCACATCGGGGGCATAGATATCATGACCGTCCAGTAAAACCGTTCCCTCTATCCGCACTCCCTCGATAAGATCGTTCATCCGGTTTAAAGTACGCAAAAAGGTTGATTTACCGCAACCGGAAGGACCAATAAGGGCAGTGATTTTGTTGGCCTTTATATCTAAATTAATATCTCTCAGGGCGTGAAAATCTTTATAATAAAGGTTTAAATCTTTAACAGCAATTTTCACGTGTTCCTCCATCGGGCACCCCCCTAAGTCACCTCTTTTTTGTCATTGTGGCCCATTCTAACAAAGGAATGTTAATCATGGTTTACAAAAAGGTTATTTTTTGATTAACGGGATGCCGGTTCAGCCAGGGGCAGGGTAAAGTAAAACAAGCTTCCCTTCCCAGGGGTGCTTTCCACCTCAATCTTGCCGCCATGGGCGCGGACAATATGTTTCACAATGGCCAGGCCGATACCAAAACCCCCCAGTTCCCGGGAACGGGCTTTATCCACGCGGTAGAAACGTTCAAATATACGGGGCAGGCTTTCAGCAGGAATGCCAATGCCGGTATCTTCCACCTCTACCCTCAACTGATCCTCCAGGATCATGGCCCGGATGGTTACGCTGCCCCGGGGTGGTGTATATTTAATGGCGTTGTCCAGCAAATTAATTAACACCTGAGCGAGCATATCGGGATCACCATATACGCTGGGCAGATCCCGGGGCACTTCCAGGGAAAGGGTGAGCGCTTTCTCCTTTGCCTGCGGCCGGAACAGGGAAGCCACGCGGTTGATAACGTCCACCAAATTTACCGGCTGCCAGCGGTGCACCACCCGCCGTTCCTCAATCTTGGAGAGATCCAGCAGGTCATCGACCAGACGGGTCAGACGTTCGGTTTCCTTATTCACTATTTCTAAAAACTGGCGGGCAGTTTTTGGATCATTCAGAGCCCCGTCCAGAAGGGTTTCTACGAAACCCCTGATGGAAGTTAACGGAGTACGCAGTTCATGGGAGACATTGGCCACAAACTCCGTACGCATCTGTTCCAGTTTTTTGCGTTCGGTAATATCCCGCAGGACCACCACTACCCCCCCGGTTTCTCGGCCGGAGCCTTTTAAAGGAGTGGCATGGAGGCGAAAAATGCGAGGGTCGGAACCGGCCCCAAAAATTTTCACTTCCTCGCTGGTGGGTTTTTGCGTCTCTAGAGCCTTGCGCAAGAGGCGCTCAACGTCATAGTTTCGGATAACTCCCAGGATTTTTTTTCCCAGGCAGGTTTCCTGCCTTAAGTCGAATATTTCCTCTACCACCGGGTTTATGAGCAGCACGCGACCATCCCGGTCCAGGGCAATTACCCCGTCGGCCATGCTGTCCAGAATGGCGCGAGCCCGGTTCCTTTCATCGGTGATCATGCCAATAGTGTTCCGCAGTTGACGGGCCATGTCATTAATGCTGCGGGCCAGTTCTCCTATTTCATCCTGGGTATAAATATGCAGTTCCCGGTTCAGGTTGCCCCGGGCCATATCCCTGGCCGCGGCAATGATTTCATTTAACGGGCCGATGACCCTCTGGTATAAAAGCCAGGCCAGTAATACCGATAGGGGCAGGATAATAAATAAAGCTCCTCCTACGCTCAGTTTTTTAGCGGCATAAAGCTGCAAAAGGGCAAAAAAGATGGCCATTAGAAAAAAATAACTGACCACCGGCCGCCAGGAAATACCCCGCAGGAAGTTTAGCTTCACTCTTTTAAGGCACCTCCCGGAAGCGATAACCCACTCCACGTACCGTTTCAATATACTGGGACGCGTTGGGCACCTGTTCCAGCTTTTGACGGATATGGCGTATATGCACATCCACCGTCCGGGAGTCCCCGGCGTAATCGTACCCCCAGATCTGTTCCAGCAGGTATTCACGGGAAAATACTTTTCCCGGTTCACTGGCCAGAAACCGCAGTAATTCGAATTCCTTCGGAGTTAGGTCTTGTTTAACGCCGTCCACGGTAACCAGGAAACGATCCGGGTCAATTACCAGCCGCCCGCGGACCAGCTTTCCCCCCGGGGGGCGAGCACCCCTTCCTTCGCCCCCCACAGGCGCCCGGCGCAACCGGGCTTTGACCCGCGCCACCAGCTCCCGCGGGCTAAAAGGCTTGGTGACGTAATCGTCGGCTCCCATTTCCAGACCCAGGATCTTATCCAGCTCCTCCCCCCGGGCACTGATCATGATCACCGGAATATGCCGTGTTTCAGCCTCCTGCTGCAGGGTGCGACAGACCGCCAGGCCATCCTGTCCCGGCAACATCACATCCAGCAGGATGAGATCGGGCCGCTGGGAGCGTGCCATTTCGATGGCGGTATTCCCGTCCGTGGCGGCTATTACCTGGTAACCTTCCTTTTCCAGGTTAAAGCGGATCAACTCCACAATATGCTCTTCATCATCCACAACCAGGATTTTAGCCATATACTTGCCTCCTTTAAGCGGCCGTTAAGTTAACATGATCAGGGCCGCCATCCTGCCGGTACGGCCGCCACTCCCCCGGTATGAAAAAAAGAGATCCTGCCGGCAACAGGTGCAAACACCGGCTATAAAAATGTTTTCCGGCCCAAGGCCGGCTTCCACCAGAATGCGCCGGTTGGCCTCCCAAAGGTCAAGCTGCCACTTGCCGGTAGGATTGGGAACCAAAAGTTCCTGCCAGAAAGGAAAATGTCCCTTAAACAGGTCAACTAAGGGCACATCCACTTCATAACAACAGGGTCCAATGGAGGGGCCAATGCCCGCCAGACAATCCTCGGGTCGGCTGCCAAAAAACCGGCCCATGGCCTCCACCGTTTTGGCCGCAATGTCAAGGTACGTCCCCCTCCAGCCTGCATGTGCCAGACCGACCACCCGCCGGACCGGGTCCAGAAGGAAAACTGGCACGCAATCGGCATAATAACTGGACAGGGGTACCAGGGGTTCCCCGGTAATCAGGGCATCAGTGGCAGGCAGGGCATCTTCCGTTGACCGGGCCCCCCGGCCGCGGTGAACCTTCCCAACCACCGCCACCCGATCCCCGTGGACTTGCTGGCCGGCCACCAGGTGTGCGGGGTTCATTTCCAAAGCCCAGCAGGCCACCTCCCGGTTGGTCAGGACATGATCAGGGTCATCACCCACATGAAAGGCCATATTTAAAGTGGCGAATTCCCCGGTACTAACACCACCATGGCGGGTGGTAAAGCCATGGCTCACCAAACCGGTGTCCAGGAAGGCTTCCCAGAGCAGCCACTTAACTGCCCCCTCTTCTTTCCACAGGTAGCCGGGCACGTAAATCAGTCCCTCCCAAAAAACCGGGAAAATTCCCGATTACACCATATAATTATATCGGTACGCCTTGTTTTAGGCAATGTAATTAACTGGCCTGCTTCTGAATCGATGCCAGCAGGGCGTTCAAATGGTCCAGTTGTTCCATAATCTCCTGGTAATGCCCCCTGCCCAGACCGCTGGCCAGCAGATCTTGCAAGCGGCTCGCCACTGCGTCATATGCCTGGCGCAACTCCTCCTCGCCAACCGGCAAAGCCGGAGTAAGCTGCACTTCTTCCTCAAGCACGGGAACGTGCACGGAAAAACCGTAACGCCGGGCAATATCCTGCGCCAGAACATTCATGGACGTAGGTTCCCCATGCACCAGGAAAACCCTGGTAGGAGGTTTTTGTAAGTGTTCCAACCATTCCAGCAATTCTTCTTTATCCGCATGGGCAGAAAAACTATCGATACTTTTAATGGTAGCCCGTACGGCCACTTCTTCCCCGTGTATGCGCACGAATTTCGCCCCGTCTTTTATTTGGCGGCCCTTGGTTCCTGGAGCCTGATAACCAACAAAAAGAACGGTGCATTCGGGACGCCACAGATTGTGGCGCAGGTGGTGCTTGATCCGGCCGGCCTCGCACATGCCGCTGGCCGCAATGATGATGGCGCCGCTTTTAATTTTGTTCAAGGCCATGGATTCTTCGGTGGTACGGGCAAACTCAAGGGCGGCCATGTTCAGGGGATCTTTGCCCCGGGCTATAAGATCCTGGGTCTCCCGGTCAAAATAAGGAGTATACTTCTTGAAAACTTCTGTGGCCGCCACAGCCATGGGGCTGTCAATGTAAACCTTCATGGGCGGGAAACGATTGTTGATGAGCAGGAGATTGAGATCATAAATCAAATCCTGGGTGCGCTCCACGGCAAAGGCGGGAATAATTAAATTGCCACCCTTGTGATAGGTCTCCCAGATAATATCGTGGAGCAGATTTACATGATCCCCCTGATCCGGGTGTAGGCGGTCACCATAGGTGGATTCGATGAAGACATAATCGGCATGGTCGATAAACGAGGGGTCTTTAAGGAAGGGCTTGTTCTTTTTCCCTAAATCGCCGGTAAAAAGAAGTTTGGTTTCTTGCTGCCCCTCCCTCACCGTAAGCTCCACCATGGCCGAACCAAGGATGTGTCCCGCTTCTAAAAAGCGTACGCTGATTTCTCTGGTAAGATTCACCGTCTGGCCGTAATCCACTGGTTGAAAAAAATCCATGGCCCGGTTGGCGTCTTCAACGTTATAAATTGGTTCTATGAGCGGGCGGCCGGCCCGAGCTGCCTTGCGGTTAAGCCTTTCTACCTCCATTTCCTGGATGTGCCCGCTGTCGGGCAACATGACTGCACACAGATCGATGGTAGCCGGGGTGGCCAGCACCTTGCCCCGAAAACCATGTTTCACCAGTTTGGGAATTAAGCCACTGTGATCTATATGGGCGTGGGTGAGCAAAACGTAATCTACGCTAAGGGGTGATACAGGGAAAGGCCGGTAGTTACGCTCCCTTAAAGTCCGGGGCCCTTGAAACATGCCGCAATCCACCATCAGCCGGTTGGCTCCCACTTCTAAAAGAAAGCAGGAGCCCGTGACCGTTTGGGCAGCTCCGAGAAAACGAACGCGCATGCAACCCCTCCTAATTAGTGCAACTTAGATTTTTATTAATTCCCTTTCAACGAGGATATCCCTTCTGAATACAGTGAAAAATGTCTTCCTTGACAGGTGCCGGACTGCAGCGTAAGCTAAAAATAGCCGGGAAGTCCCTGCTGTGAATGGGGAAAGGGGTGTTACGGAATGCCTATTTATGAGTTTCGCTGCAACACCTGCGGTCACCGCTTTGAAAAATTATGCTCACTGGGAGAAAGTGGTGAGCATCAGGTCTGCCCGGCATGCCAGGCCACCGGCGCAAACCGGGTGATGAGCAGCTTTGCCTCCCCGGGCAACCGGGATGCCAGCGGTAGCAGCAGTGGTGGCAGCAGCTGTGGCGGGTGCGCCGGTAAAAGCTGCGCTACCTGCGGACATTGAAAAAGGGGTTTTAAAACCCCTTTTTCGCTATATGGAACATGGCCGGAAAAAGAGGGAATTCCCGTCCGTTATCCAATCCTACCCCACGAAGCGATGACCACCTGGCCGCAGGCAAGGGAGGCGGGTACATCGATAATGCGCTGGTTGCTGGAACCACGGAAGGGCAGTTCCGGATCCCTTTTTTCCTGGATATAGGGACCGTCCACAATATAATCGGAAAGCTCCAGAAGCTCTTTTACCGCCCCATCCCTTTTGGCGAGCTCAAGGAGTTCCTCCCAGGTATAGCCCGTGTAAGTAATCACATCCCGGCCCAGGGCGCGAACCTGCCGGGCCAGATAGGCCAGGGCACCGGCCTGGGCAAAGGGCTCGCCCCCGGAAAGGGTTATCCCTTTTAAAAGGGGATTTTTCTTGACCATGGCCAGAACTTCTTCCACCTCAACCGAAGCGCCCCCGGCCGGATCCCAGGTGTGGGGATTATGGCAGCCGGGACAGCGATGGGGGCAGCCCTGGGCAAAAACCACCAGCCGCAGGCCCGGCCCGTCCACCACACTTTCCTTAATTATTCCGGCTACACGTAACTGCACAAATACCTCTCCTCGCTAAAGCATCTAACTCAGGCTGTGGGGCAAACGGTCGTTTAATTCCGCCACCTTGCTGTCGTTGAAGCGGTCCACGGTGGAAAGGTAACCGGTAATCCGCCGCACCCGCCGGATGGCTGCCGAGCCGCAGCGGGGGCAATTATTTTCGTTGATTACGCCCATTAAGTTGCAGCTGGTACAGAAATCCACCGGGAAGTTAATGGCCGCATAACCCATGTCGCTGGCCGCCATGTGGCGGATAAGGGTTTCCACCGCCTCGGGGTTATGTACCGGTGGCGAGGCCATTTCCACATAGCTGATGTGTCCGGCATTGCAGTATTTATGGTAGGGTCCTTCCAGACTGATTTTCTCAAAGCTGCTGATGGGGTAGTACACCGGTATATGGAAAGAGTTGGTGTAATATTCCCGGTCCGTCACCCCGGGAATAATGCCGAACTCCCGCCGGTCTATGTGCACAAACCGCCCGGAAAGCCCCTCGGCCGGTGTGGCCAGCAGGGTATAGTTCAGGTCATATTCCTCACAGGCCTCATCAATACGCCGGCGCATAAAGGCCACAATCTCCTGGCCGAGGGCCTGGGATTCCTCGCTTTGGCCGTGATGCCGCCCGGTTAAAGCCACCAGGGCTTCGGCCAGGCCGATAAAGCCCACTGCCAGGGTGCCGTTGACGATGGCCGGCTCGATACAATCGTCCTCCTTCAGCCCCTCCGAACCCAGGTAAATGCCCTGCCCCATGACAAAGGGCATGTCCTTGACCTTGAGCCTGGCCTGCACCCGGAAGCGATGGTAAAGCTGCCTGATTGCCAGGTCCATGACCTCCGACAAAAGCCCATAGAACCGCTTGAGATTTCGCTCAGCCTTTATGCCCAGCCGGGGCAGGTTGATCGTGGTGAAGGACAGGTTCCCCCTACCCGGCGTGACCTCCGGGCCCCGCCGGTTGGCCATCACCCGGCTGCGGCAGCCCATATAGGCCACCTGATCTCCGTAAGGACGGTTGAAAGAAGAATCCATAAAGGCAAAGGAAGGATTCAACCGTTTGCTGGCTACCCGAATGGCTAACTGGAACAGATCATAGTTCGGGTCCCCGGGTTCAAAGTTGACCCCCTTCTGTACACGGAAAATGATATTGGGGAAAATGGGGTTTTCTCCCCGCCCCAGCCCGGCCTCATAGGCTAAAAGCAAGTTGCGGGTTACCTTGCGCCCGGCCTCGGAAGTATCGGTGCCCAGGTTGATGCTGGAAAACGGCACCTGGCTCCCCGCCCGGGAGTGCATGGAGTTGAGGTTGTACACCAGGGCTTCCATGGCCTGGAATGTCTCGTTCTCATCGGAATCTTCCACAAAAGGAGCCATTTGCCGGTCAAAGAAGGGGAAGGACTGTCCGCCGAACATATCGTTTTGTGAACTCTGCAAAATGATTGCCGCCAGGGCCGTAGCCGAGGTGGGCCGTTTCGGAGGCCGGATATACCCGTGACCGGTATTAAAGCCTTCACTTAAGAGCCTGTCCAGGGGCAGTTGCAGGCAGTTCAAGGTTTTGGCGTACCAGTCGAGATCGTGGATGTGGATGTCTCCCCGCATATGGGCATTGGAAAAATCCTCGTCCAGAAGGCGGGTGAGGTAATACTTCTTGCTGGCTGCGCTGGCAATCTGCAACATTTTGGCCGAGGGGGAATTGCCCACATTGGCATTTTCCCGGTTGGTTTCCGCCAGGATTTCCTCCACCGCATCCATTAAATCACCCTTGGCTTCCCGGATGCGGGTTCGCTTGTCCCGGTAGAGGATGTAGGCCTTGGCCGTGCGGGCATGACCGGCTTCAATGAGCACCTTTTCCACCACGTCCTGGACATCTTCCACGCCGAAGACCTGGCCGTTGTACTTCTTCTTGAGCATTTTGAGGACCTCGATGGTGAGCTCCATGGCCGTCTGGCGGTCCTCACCCCCTACCGCCCGGGCGGCCTTAAAGATGGCATCGGTAATTTTGGTCTCATCGAAGGGCACTTCCCGCCCATCCCGTTTGCGGATAACCTTGAACAAGTCGGTAGCCTCCTCTAACTAAGGTCTGGATAATATCCGGCAATCCTAGCTTCTTAAATATATAAATATCTAGCGTTACAGTTCCAGCTGCTATAATAGCTAAGCTTTTACGTCGTTTCGGATAGGCGCTGGATTTCCCGCAAAAATTCCTGCACATCCCGGAACTCCCGGTATACCGAGGCAAAGCGCACATAAGCCACTCCATCCAGGACACGCAGCCGTTCCATAATCATTTCGCCGATTTGCCGGCTGGAAACCTCCAGCTCAGCCGTGCTGCGCAATGTTCGCTCCACCTCGTCCACCAGGGCCTCCAGGGCGGCCATGGATACGGGGCGCTTTTGACAGGCCTTGACCAGCCCGGCCAGGAGTTTTTTGCGATTGAATACCTCCCGCCGGCCGTCCTTTTTTACCACCACCAGGGGAAGCTCATCCACCCGCTCGTAAGTGGTAAACCGCCGGGCGCATCCCGCGCATTCCCTCCGGCGGCGGATGGAATACCCGTCTTCCGCCGAGCGGGAATCCAGCACCCGGCTTTCCGAAAAACCGCAAAAGGGACAGCGCACGCTGTTTCACCACTCTTTTCCACCACAGGCCCTGGGGATAAAGAAACTTTTCTTCACATATATAGTACAGCTGGCGCAGATATTATACTATATATAGGGGCAAAAACAAAAACGTGAAAAGGGTACCCCTCGCGAAACCACAAACGATTTCCTCCCTCTCTGTTCGCAAGAGGTACCCTTTTCATGTTTTTTCCGTTGCGGGTGATGCTTGTCCCATTTTTTAGTCCAGGACGAGACTACCTGGACAAGACACGGGTAGTTTTGGAGGTTATTAGAAATAACGTTCTTTCCCGTTGCCCGGGAAACCTGGTTCGGGTCGCACGCCGGTAACATCCCGCAAATCGATCAGGATTACATCCAGGCCGATCTTTTTAATCTTGTGCCAGGGGACCACAATTTCCTCTTCCCGGCCGAATAACCCTAAAAGGCGACTTCCCTGAGCGGGCAGAATGATGGCGCTGATGCGTCCCTGTTCCAGGTCAATGTCAATATCCTTAATCGGCCCCATACGGCGCCCGTCGGCAATGTTAATTACTTCCCGCATGCGCAAATCCGATACCTTTACCATTGCCTGCACCCCCTGGCATATTATATGCCGCCAGGGGGGCAAGCTGAACCCAGCACTCACCGAAATAAGGGTTATCCAATGGTGCGGACTGGCTATATGCGGTTTTAATCTCCTGCGTAGTTAACTGAAAACGGTGAGTGCTGGGCACTCCAGAGACGATCCAACCAGCCCTGCGCACTGGTAAAGAAGTCCAGGATGCGCAAGCGAAATTCCACGGGCGTACCGTCGGAGGAATTCGCTTTTAAAAGAACACCCTCATCTTCACCGGCCCGGTGGGCGGGAGCCAGGGTGGCTACGGCGGGGGGCCCGGTCCATTTAAAAGCCGGCTCCGCTTTTGAACCCGCCGCGGCATCCAGTTCCCCTTCTCTGCCTTCATCCGCCGGAGACCGAGTTTTTTGCTCCGGCCTTTCTTTAGCCGGATCACACTTCAACCCGGTGCCCAAACGGGGCGGGTTTTCCCGTTTACCGGCACAAGGTCCGGCAGAATTGTGAAAATCTACAAAACATAGGGGCGGGAACAACACGCACCACCAGTTCGCCCCGGCACCCCGGCCGATGACCACCCGCACCGCTTCATACTCACCGGCGGGCAGGGTCAGGTCGTGAACTTTCCCCGGGCTAGCATTAGCCACGTGATAGGTTTTCGCCGGAAACCGGTAGTGACCAAGGGAAACGGTGACAGGGTAGTCCGCCCCGGCGTCGCGGATTGCCTGCCTGGCCAGTTGTTCCATGTAATCCAGGTTGGTCCGGGCGATGATCCTGGCTTCTTCAATATTGCGGGCCTGCTGGAAGCGAGGGGTCATGGCCTGGACAAGCACATCCCGCACCCGGAATTTCAGCGCTTGGTCGGCAGGCGAATTGCTGTTGGCAATCACATGGAAGCGGATCAGGTGATCGGGATGGTAGGGGTTAACCATGGCAGCCCGCTGCAAGCCCCAGCAGGCCAGCAGCGCCACCGCCAGTACACCCGCAACCCAAAAGCCGATCCGCCTTCGCGAGAGCATTTTCTTGTTCCCCCATTACTCAACTTGCAAATATTTGTTCTACCCCTAGTTTTACCCGTTTTTCGACAGCTTAAACCTGAGTAATGAGGGCACAGGAAAGCGAAAGCGCCGGTGAGTTTTTGTCCCCCACGGGAGCGGCCTGAAGGGACGACACCGGCGGCAGGAAGACGGCCGGAGATATAATCTATAAATACTTGCGCATGTTATTTAAAGCGGCTTTTTCCAGGCGGGATACCTGGGCCTGGGAAATGCCGATCTCTTCCGCCACCTCCATCTGGGTTTTCCCCTCGTAAAAACGCAAGGTGAGAATCAACTTTTCCCGGTCGCTCAACCTTCTCAAGGCATCCCTAATGGCGATACCTTCCAGCCAGTTATGGTCGTGGTTCTTTTCGTCCTTAATCTGGTCCATGACAAAAATGGGGTCCCCGCCGTCATGATAGATGGGTTCAAACAGGGAAACGGGTTCCTGGATGGCATCCAGGGCAAAAACAATTTCTTCCCGGGGTAGCTTCAGTTCGCCGGCAATTTCATTGATCGACGGTTCCCGGGAATACTTGTTGACCAGGTTGTCTCTTACCTGCAGGGCTTTATAGGCAATATCCCTTAAAGAACGGCTTACACGAATGGAATTGTTGTCCCTTAAGTAACGGCGGATTTCACCAATGATCATGGGAACAGCGTAGGTGGAAAACTTAACGTTCTGGGAGAGGTCAAAATTATCGATCGCCTTCATCAATCCGATGCAACCTACCTGAAAGAGATCGTCCACATATTCACCGCGGTTGGTAAACCGCTGGATTACCGAAAGGACCAAGCGCAGGTTACCGTTAATCAACTGGGTTCGGGCTTCCTGGTCTCCGTTGTGCATTGCTTCGAACAACTGGCGCATCTGGGCCCCCGTGAGCAGGGGGAGTTTCGAGGTGTTCACACCGCTGATCTCTACCTTGTTCACCAGCATGGAAGACCGCCCACCTCTTTTCAAGTTTTTATGCGTTTGGCCATAACCTCATTATTACCCAGGCCCCCTGCCTTTATACATGGATAAAAAAAGCCCCGGCGGACTTTGGGGCTCTTTGCCACCCTATTCCAGCCGGTGCATTTCTTTCTTAAGGCGCTTGATAATCCTTTTTTCCAACCGCGAAATGTAGGACTGGGAAATACCCAGTAAATCGGCTACCTCCTTCTGAGTCTTTTCCACCCCGTTGTTCAAACCAAAACGAAGTTCCATAATCTTGCGCTCCCGGCCGCTCAATTTGTTCAGGGCCATATATAAAAGCTTTTTATCTATCTCTTCCTCAATGTATTTATAGATAATGTCGTTTTCCGTACCCAGTACATCGGAAAGCAATAGCTCGTTGCCCTCCCAATCAATGTTCAGTGGTTCGTCAAAGGATACCTCGGCCCGGGTTTTATTGTTGCGCCGCAGGTACATGAGGATTTCGTTTTCAATGCAGCGGGAAGCATAGGTGGCCAGCTTGATTTTTTTTGCGGGGTCAAAGGTGTTTACCGCCTTGATCAGCCCAATGGTTCCAATGGAAACCAGGTCCTCTATCCCCACGCCGGTATTTTCAAACTTGCGGGCTATATACACTACCAGACGCAGGTTGCGTTCAATAAGCACGGTACGCACGGCATTATCCCCGGCCTCCAGCTTGTTAATCAAAAAGGACTCTTCATCGGTGGAAAGGGGTGGCGGGAGTGCCTCGCTGCTGCCTACATAATGGATTTCCCGCTGGTAGCCCAACCAGGCCGCCAGCCTGATCAGTAGCAAGCGGTAATACCATTTCAGTTGCACAATTTTCGGCAAAGACATACTTTCCCACCCCACCTTGAAATTGCTCCCCGGCCTGTCAAGCTGCCCTGACCAGTGCCGGAGGTACCAGTGCCTGGTAACTTCCTAATGAATGCCTGCAAATACCCACAACTACCTGTTGAACCCCGGTACTACCACCTTTTTGGAGAATTTCCACCCGGTCCGGCCGAATACCAATCAAAATTCCCTGCTCCTGGCCCACGGAGCGGAAGGGAATTAAACAGAGGCGGGCCGGCCAGTCAGTTCCGGCCAGGGTCGCCAGCAGGGAAGGGTCGCCGGAATCCCCCGGTTCCTCAAAAATTTGCCTCACCGCCGGGGGCAATATGGGCAGCAAGGCGGTGTACTCCACGACAATCACCGGGTAACCGGTAAGGGGGTCCCTTAAACTGTTACCCGTATCCAACAGGCCACTCACCTCTACCCGCTGCCCTTCTACTTCCACCACCAGGGCCACCCGGTGGGCCTGCTGCTCCAACCGCGACCGCATCAACAGGGCCAGTACACGCCCTCCCCCCACCAGGGTTAAAAGAGCTAGCAACAGGCCGGGCCAGAAATACTGCTGGATAATGCGCAATATCCGGTTCGCGGCGGAGGCAAAATCGCTATTAGAATAGAGAAGATAAATAAAACCTAGCCAGATGCCTCCCAGAGTAAAAGAAGATAAGTAAAAAAAAACCAGACAGGCGAGCAGTCTTTTCAGGGGCAAAGGAGCAAAGGCTATCACGATCATCAAGCACGAAAAGAAAATTTTCAAAGGTAAGCTAAATAACTGGTTAAAGCCCGGAACAAAGAAGAACAAAGCGTATATACTGCCCAGGGCACTGGATAATACCAGCCGGAACAAAGTTGCCCTCACCTGTGATAGTCGCCCGGCCGTCCATAATAGAATATAGTTGAGGAGCAAATTGCCTGCCAGGACCTGATCCACATAGACGACGTAACCGGTCATCAAGCCCACTCCCACCTGGCCGTGCACAGCCCTCTACCATTATATGGCCGCCTCTAGACCCTTATGACAGCCTTACAAATCAATGGGCATAAAGAAAAGTCTGGTCTTATTATACAATACCAGACTGGTAAAATATGTCATTCTATGTTTCCCGGGCTTTCTTTTTTCTCTTATTCTCCGGCCCCCGTTCGGGATCTACCAGACGCTGGGCACCCCTGATGCGGTTAAGATCTTCCTTGCGATTTCCCTTCACTTCCACAGTTTTCTCGTGCTCCGGATGCTCCAACTGTTCATCTCCTCCCTCCCCTTTATTGTGCACAAAAATAAAAAAGCCATGTCTTTACAGACCGGCTTTTTAAAAAAATTTGCTCAAAACTAACTACCAAGCTTTAATTGCGGCGGCGTAAAAAGGCAGGAATGTCCAGGTCGTCGTGGCTGGCGAAGGGCTTAATTTCCAACTCATCTTTAGCCCGTTCTTTTTTAACCACTTTTTGATCAAAACCGGTAGCAATGACCGTTACCCGCACTTCATCTTCCATACGCTCATCGATGACCGCACCAAAAATAATGTTGGCTTCGGGATCGGCGGCCTGGGAGATAATTTCCGCCGCCTCATTTACCTCAAAGAGACCCAGGGAGGTACCGCCGGTAATGTTTAACAGCACGCCCCTGGCCCCTTCGATGGAGGTTTCCAGCAACGGGCTGGAAATGGCCATGCGGGCCGCCTCGGTAGCCCGGTTCTCGCCGCTGGCCACCCCGATACCCATGAGGGCGGAACCGGTATCCTTCATGATTGTCTTCACATCGGCAAAATCCAGGTTGATCAAACCGGGAACGGCAATCAGGTCCGAAATGCCCTGCACGCCCTGGCGCAGAACATCGTCAGCTATGCGAAAAGCCTCTACAATGGAGGTATGCTTGTCAATAACCTGCAACAGGCGATCGTTGGGAATGGTGATCAGGGTATCCACCTTGCCCTTAAGGTTCTGAATACCCATCTCTGCCTGGTTCATCCTCTTTCTTCCTTCGAAGGTGAAAGGCTTGGTCACCACCCCTACAGTCAAAGCACCCAGTTCCTTGGCCACCTCAGCCACCACCGGCGCCGCTCCGGTACCGGTACCACCACCCATACCGGCAGTAACAAAAACCATGTCTGCCCCCTTTAAAGCCTGGATGATATCATCCCGGCTCTCTTCAGCCGCCTTCTGCCCAATCTCCGGATTGGCACCGGCACCCAGCCCTTTGGTTAACTTGGCCCCGATCTGGATTTTATTGCTGGTTTGGGCCAATTGGAGAGCCTGGGCATCGGTGTTAACGGCAATGAACTCCACTCCCCGCAAACCGGCCATAATCATCCGGTTAACGGCGTTGTTGCCAGCCCCTCCCACTCCGATGACCTTAATATTGGCAAACTGGTTGTTTTCAAGCTCAAAGTCAAGCATGATTATCCCCCTCTATGGCTTTTCAAGAAAATACCTTAACCGTCAGTACCGCTTCCATGAGGGTAACTCCGGCGTAAGTGGGCAAAAATCTGTCTTACTCCCCGCGGCCCGAACCGGAACTCCCCGGCTGCCATCGCCAGCCTGTGGTTTTCCCGCCCGGCTACCCATGCGGCCGCATGTCTGGCCAAAAAACGGGCAGCCTGCCAGTCCGGTTCCGTTGTAGCTACCCGGACAGGCAACTGCAAAACCCGGGAGGCCAGATCGGTCAATCCTTTTAGAAAGGAGCCGCCGCCGGTGAGTACAACCCCCCCGGGCAACGCCTTCCCCCGGGTGAGCCTGGCAATGCTTTGCTTAATTAGATCCAAAATCTCCAGCACCCTGGATTCGATAATCTGCCTGATGGTAGCCAGGCTGGCCCGCCGGGAGGCCAGGCCACCCATGCTGGGTAATTCTACAAAAACTGTTTCTTGTGGGAAGAGGCCGATCTCGCGCTTCACCTTTTCGGCTGCATCCAGGGAAGTTCTCACTCCAATAGCCAGGTCGCTGGTAATATGTTCCCCACCCACGGGAATAACGGTCATATCCATAAGGGTCCCACTTTTGAAGACTGTGACGGCCGTAGTTCCACCGCCTAAATCCACCAGAGCCGCGCCAAGTTCCCTCTCAACGGTACTCAAAACTCCCTGCGCCACCACCAGTGGGTTTAATACAACCTCCGCCACCCGGAGTCCCGCCGATTCTACGGCGGTAACCAGCTGTCCTACCATTTGACTGTCTACAGTTACCACCCGTGCTTCCAGGGATAGTTTGGAACCTGTACACCCGACGGGGTTATCCCTTTTGGGCATACCGTCAATCATAAATTCCACCGGCACTACCTGCAAAACCCGCCTTCCGGCAGGGACCTCCACTTGCCTCAGAATTTGTATCAGGTCAGCCACATCACCGGTGGTAATTTTTCCACCGTGACCAATAGTTATATCGGCATGTCTGGTGAGCACATTTACGCCGTGGCCGGAAAAACCCACGCAGATAGTACCGATCCTGCATCTTGCAGCCTCCTGGGCCATCTCCACGGCCCGCCGCACCGCCTGGGCTGCCCCTTCTACGTCAATAACTATACCCTTGCGCATGCCCAGGGATGGACACCAGCCCACTCCGACTGCCCGTCCGGGATCGGCAACCCGGGCCACCACCGCCACCATACTGGACGTACCCACATCCAGGCCGGCCACAACTTCCTTTCCAGTCAAGCGGGGCACCCCCTACCAGTTACTAAAAATGTAAAATTCAACGCCAGTCGTTCTTTTCCCTTTAAACTTTATTTTAATTTTTCAAAAAGGTGGCGCCGGATAATGGCCAGGTTTTGAAACAGCCGCACCCCGAAGGCCACCACGGCGGCTAAATAAAGATCGATCCCCAGGCGTTCTCCAATGAAGGCCAGACCGGCAGCCAGCAGGGCATTACTGAAGAAACCGGAAATGAAAACGGTGTTATCAAACTGGTCCTCCATGGCTGCCCGGATGCCTCCAAAAACCGAGTCCAGGGCCGCTAGCGCCGCCACGGAAAGATACTTGGCGTAAACCTGTGGCAACACCAGGGGGATATTAAGCCCCAGCAGCACTCCCAGAACCAAACCGGCAACGGCCAGCCAGATACCTAACCACATTTTTTCTCACCCTTTTACCACTGGTTTGGCATAGCGAAACTCCGTCGTGCGGGAATAACCCGGGATGGTAAGCCGGTCATAGGGCTGGATCTTTACCTGGACCCCCAGATCCTGCAAGTACTCCACCAGCCCGCCGGGAATTTCCAGGGCGCTTTTTAAATTGTCCGGCTTGCCAATGGCCAGGATATGGTATGGCGGCACTATTCTAGTCAAATTAACATTAATAAAGGGGGCGGCCCAGCGAATTTCAGTGTGGGCCACTATGCGCTGGCCGTTAATGGAAAGGGCCTCGGCCCCCGCACCCCGTAGTTCATTGATCACCCGCAAGAGGTCCTCGTCCCGGATGGCATAAAGGCTGGCGGGCCCCCGTCCACCGGCCTGCTGGGGAGGATTGTCCAGGGTTAACTCAATCCCGGGCCCGGTAACGGGAACCAAACCGGCCAGCAACCTGGCTTTGGCCAGCTCATCCTTGAGGGCCTTCTCTGCTTCGGTTTGCCCCCGGGTAACCTGTTCCAGTTTAAGACTTAAGTCATTGGCCTCGGCCCCAAGTTTGCTCTTGTCCTTTTCCAGCTGGCGCAGTTCCAGGGCCAGCTCCTGCGCCCGGCCGGCCGGAACACCCTGTTCAATGTGCCTGGTAACCCGGAACTGGAAAACAATAAGTACACCCAAAACCAGGGCCACCAATCCGAGGGATAGATACGTGGACAGCTTCATTGTTTTCCTCCCTCCTCCAGCGGGCGGGCATACTCAAAGCGCACCCCTCCCGTATAGGCCGGCACGGTTAGTTGCGCTACTTTTTTAACCTCCACCTGTATACCCCAAAAGCGCAGTTGCTCCACTACCCCTCCCCGCATTAGCAGGGAATTAACTAAATTATCGGGATTACCAATGGCCGAGACGACAAAAGGGGGGGTCAGGCGCTGGTTGCGGTTGGTTAAAATGGTCGGGCCGATACAGCGTATTTCACTGGTGGCCAGCATGCGCTGCCCGTTGATGGCTATGGCCTCGGCCCCGGCGGCCTTTAACTCGTTGATAACTTTCAGCACATCCTCATCGTGTAAAACATAAAGGTTTGGATTTTGTCCCGGCTGCAAAACCTGGTTGCTGTCATTTAAAGTTACTTCCACCCCCGGCCCGGTAACATCTACCAGGCCGGCCGTAATACGCACCCGGTTCAATTCCTCTTTTAACGCCTTTAAGCGGGGATCGGCCGCCACTTCATCCAGGCGGGCCCGCAGGTCACTAACCCGTCTCTGGAGATCATCCCGTTCCTTTCTAGCTTGATTAACCTGGGCAGCCAGGGTTTGCGTTTGTTTAACGGGGGGCGTTTCCTGGATATCCTTGGTCAAACGAAACTGCACCGCCAGCATCAGACCCATGACCAGCCCCACCAGGACCAACGCCCAGTGAAATCCCCTGCTTTTCACGGTCATGCCCCCCAATTTCAGGCCATCTAAATTTTATCTGACATATTTGATCACGGGAACACCGGTAAGATCTACATAGGCTATCTGCCGGCCCTTTACCTGTTCCAGAACCTGCAGGAGTACACCGGCTTTTTTATTGATATCCACAGGAGTACCCAGGCGGCATTCCACTCCGTCCAGGGTATACAGCACCACCTGACCCTGACCATTAACGTGTATTTCGGAAAGGTTACTACGCAGCGGCCCGGGCAACTGATTGATCACCTGCAGGGCGGTACACAGTTTGGCATCCCGGATCACCTGCCCCGGGGCAGGGGTGGAAACAACCGCCCCCGTCACCACCGGCAGGGAACCGGCCACCCCGCTTTCCTGCAGGCATACCCCTTCCCGGTCCACCTGCATGAAACCGTCCTTGACGGGAAGCAAAGCCACTGCTTTTCTTTCCCGTACCGCAATCACTATCCGGGAGGGAAACTCGCGGGTGAGACTGACATCTTTAATGAGCGGCACGGTGCGGATCCGGGCTGCGGACTCTTTTAAATTAACCTTGAAAATATTTGTGCCGGCGGTGATCCCGGAAAGTTCCACAATTTTTTTATCCGCCAGCGAACTGTTACCGGTAACTTCAATCTCGCGCACCTCGAACAGGGGTGAACCCAGGAGGATAAAAGCGGCCAGCAGGACCACAAAGGCAAACAAAATCCTTTCGGCAAGATATTTTCCGGTACGCCGCGGTATGCCCAACCTCACCACTCCCAATAGTTTGTCCTGGAACCGGTAGAATTGATGCCCGCGGATACCAGGCATCCCTTGTATCCGGCCAGCCCGCCGGCTGGCCCCAACAAGCAATAATACCCGGTTTTCCCGTTCCCGGATTATTATACCAAAATATTATAGCAACCGGAAAAACTTGTCCACCCAAAAACTAAAAAAGAACCACATCAAGTGGATACTCTCATAATTCTGGCCCCCAGGGCGGCATATTTTTGTTCCAGTCTTTCGTAGCCCCGGTCGATATGTTCCACACCTTCAACCACCGTACCGTTTTCCGCAGCCAGGGCCGCCAGGACCAGGGCTGCGCCCGCCCGCAAATCAGTGGCCATCACCGGGGCACCGGTGAGCCTTTCTACCCCCTTGACGATGGCCGTCTGCCCCTCCACTTTGATGTCGGCACCCATCCGCCGCAGTTCGCTCACATGTTTAAAACGGTTCTCAAAGACTGTTTCGGTAATCACGCTGGTTCCCTCCGCCAGGCAGGCCAGGGCCATAATCTGGGGCTGCATATCGGTGGGGAAGCCGGGATGGGGCAGCGTTTTGATATCTACCGTCCGCGGGCGCCCCTGGGCCGCCACCCGCACATGTTCATCGCCCGTCTCCACTAAAAAGCCCATTTCCTTCAACTTGGCCAGCACGGGCTCCAGATGTTCGGGAATGACGTTGGTTACCGTGACATCTCCGCCGGTAATGGCAGCGGCAACCAGGTGTGTCCCTGCTTCAATGCGATCGGGAATCACCGCGTGTTCCACCGAATAGAGGTGTTTCACCCCTTCGATGCGGATCACATCCGTACCCGCACCCTTGATGCGCGCTCCCATCCGGTTCAAAAAGTTCTGCAAGTCCACAATCTCGGGCTCCTTGGCGGCATTGCGGACGACAGTGGTGCCCTCGGCCAGCACGGCGGCCATCATTATGTTTTCGGTGGCGCCCACACTGGGAACATCCAGGTGGATTTCGGCACCCGCCAGTTTATCGGCTTCCACGGTAATATAGCCGAATTTTTCCTCAATCCTGGCCCCCATGGCCTTGAGCCCCTTTAAATGCAGGTTCATGGGCCGGGAACCGATGTTGCAGCCGCCGGGGTAAGAGATCCTGACCCGGCGAAAGCGCCCCAGAAGAGGCCCCAGCACCAGGTTGGACGCCCGCATCCGGCGCATTAAATCTTCCCCTACCTCCAGGGATTGTATATGGGTGGCGTCAACCCTGATGGAATCCCCTTCCCTGTTCACCCGGGCCCCCAGGTATTCCAGGACATCGCACATGGTCGCTACGTCCTTTAACGCCGGCACCTGCTGGATTACGTTGGGTGCCCCGTGCAAGAGACAGGCGGCCAGGATCGGCAGGGTGGCGTTCTTACTGCCGCTGGCCCGCACGGTGCCCCGCAGGGGATTACCGCCCGTAATGAAAAACCTGACCATGCTGTCACCCCCGCCTCAATCCTCACCGAGAACCTGTACCTCCAGAGTTAGAGTTATCCCGAAGCGTTCGTAAACCAGTTGCTGTACCCGGTGGATCAGGATTTGTACATCCCGGGCGGTAGCCTTTCCCAAATTGACAATGAAATTGGCGTGGATTAAAGACACCTGGGCATCACCCTGGCGCATACCCTTACACCCGGCCTGTTCAATTAACCAGCCGGCCGTTTTGCCGGGGGGATTTTTAAAGACGCTGCCGGCACTGGGGTAGGATAGGGGCTGGGAAGCCCGGCGGCGGGCGAGATACTGCTCCATATCCGCCCGGATCCGGTCTGGGTCCCGGGCCACACCCCGACAGGTCACCTCCAGCACCACCAGCGAACTGCCCAGCAAATTGCTGGTCCGGTAGCCAAAACCCAACTCGCCGGCGTTCCGGCGTTCCAGCTCACCGGATGAATCCATAACCGTAACTTCCTGCACCAGGTCGGCCATGGATAAACCGTTGGCGCCGGCATTCATTACCACCGCCCCGCCTACCGTTCCGGGAATGCCGGTGGCAAACTCCAAACCGCCCACGCCGTTCTTTTGGGCTACGGACGCCAGCACACCCAGCATTGTCCCGGCCCCGGCGATCAGAGTTGTTTCCTGCACCTGGACCTGACCGAAGGCACGGCCAATTTTCACCACTATGCCGCGGATGCCACCATCCTTTACCAGCAGGTTGGAACCGTTGCCAATAAAATAAAGGGGGAGACCACGACCGTGTACCCAGGTAACCAGCCGGGCCAGTTCCTTCACTCCCGTTGGCTCTACAAAGATATCCGCCGGGCCACCGATACGCCAGGTGGTATGACGAGCCATGGGCTCATTGGCCTTCACCTGCCCGGGTAACAGGGCATTTAATTCTTTAAAACCGGCCGGCAAAGTCATGCTGTTTTCTCCCTTAACCTTTTTACCAGTTCAATACCACAGAGCCAGATGTTCCCCGCACCCATGGTTAAAATCAAATCGCCGGGCAGGGCATTGGCAGCCAGGTAATTGACTATTTGTTCCCCGGTCGGCAGGTAAACCACCGGCGGGCGGCCGTGGTTTTTAATGGCCCGGACAATCAACTGGGCGTTGACCCCCTCTATGGGTTGCTCCCCGGCACTGTAGATCTCGTTGACGATAACCAGATCGGCTTCGCCAAAAGCCTTCCCGAATTGTTCCTTTAACAAGGCCGTCCGGGTGTAGCGATGAGGCTGAAAGACGACGATCAGGCGCTTTGGCCCCGTCTGGCGGGCCGCCTGCAAGGTGGCCTTTATTTCACTGGGATGGTGGGCATAATCATCCACCACCCGCACATTTCCCACTTCCCCCAGCAGTTCAAACCTTCTTCTGGCCCCCCGGAACTCTTTGAGGATTTGAGCGATGATCTGGAAATCAAGACCGAGCCAGCGGGCTGCAGCTACCACGGCCAGGGCGTTTAACATATTATGTTTCCCAGGGACGGAAAGTTCCAGGGTACCCAGGTGCTGATCATGATAATACACTTCACCGCGGGAACCTTCACCGTCTAAAGATAAATGGCGCAGGACATAGTCGGCACCGGAACTCTCGATACCGTAGGTAATCACGGGGCGGCCCAAATCCTGCAATACTTCCCGCACATTGGGATCGTCGAGACAAACAATGACCACCCCGTATTCTGGCACTCTGCCCATAAACTGCCGGAAAGCCTTCTTAATTTCCGCCACCGAACCGTAATGGTCCAGGTGATCATCCTCAATATTGGTTACGATCACTGCCAGCGGATGCAACTTCAAAAAGGATCCGTCACTTTCATCGGCCTCAGCCACCAGATATTTCCCTCGACCCAGCTTGGCGTTTCCGCCAATATCGTTCAATTCACCTCCAATGACAATGGTCGGGTCAAGTCCGCTCCTTTCCAGTACCAGGGCCAGCATGGATGTGGTGGTGGTCTTGCCATGGGCCCCGGCAACGGCAATGCCCTTTTGCCGCTGCATCAACCAGGCCAGCAGATCCCCCCGGTGCATCACCGGGATGCCCTTTTGCCGGGCTGCCAGCAATTCGGCGTTATCCGGTTTAATCGCCGAGGAAATAACCACCAGTTGCGTTGCATCCAGGTTCCGGGCGGCGTGCCCCACATGGCAAACGGCTCCCCGGGATTCCAGCCTGCGGATGGTATCAGTGGAGGAAAGATCCGAACCGCTAATCTCATAACCCAAATCCAAAAGGATGCTGGCCAGGCCACTCATGCCAGCCCCGCCAATACCGATAAAATGTACCCGCCGGGGTATTACCTGCAAGGACTTTCAACTCCTTTCCCGGTTACAGCTCCTGGCAAACGTGACGGCTTCGCGATACACCATATACTATGCCCGCGTTAAAAAAGGTGTGCCATTCCCGGGCTTGTCCAGCCGTGCCACCTGGTTCATGAAGGGCAGTAGCCCCGTTTTTACCGGACCAGGTTGTCTATTAGCTCGAGTATTTCATCCAGGGCCCGCGAACGTCCCAGGCGGCGGCTTGCCCTGGCCATCGCCTTCAGTTTTGCCGGCCGCGCCAGAAGCCGGGCCAACTTTTCAGCCAGCAAAGACCCCGTTAACTCCCGATCCCTGATGACCAGAGCGGCACCTTCTTTCTCCAGGGAACGGGCATTGTATTCCTGGTGATTCCCGGCAGCATAGGGGTAGGGAATGAGAATGGCCGGCAACCCCACCACCGTCAACTCTGCCAGGGTGGCTGCCCCGGCACGGCAGATGGCCAGGTCGGCTGCCGCCAGTGCCCGGGGCATTTCGTCAAGATAAGGTACAAGGATAATATTGCCATTTTCGGCTATACTTAAACCCGCCTCCCTTGCCCGGGCGCAAAACTCCTCATATTGGCCGGGACCGGTCACATGGAGGAAGTATACCCCCTCCCGTCCCCCAAACTGCTTCAAAACCTCGATCATGGCCAGGTTGATCGCCCTGGCCCCCTGACTACCCCCAAAGGAGAGGACGAGCTGGGCATCTTCAGGGATACCCATGGCCCGCCTGGCCTCGTCCCGCCGCCAGGCCAGCACCTCCGGACGCACCGGTAGCCCGGTAACTTTAACCCGAGCTTTACGGGGAAAATATTTCCGGGCATCGTCAAAGGTTAACGCCACCTGGCTAACAAGACGAGAAAGAAGCCGGTTGGTCAAACCGGGCAGGGCATTTTGTTCGTGGATCAGGGTGGGAATACCCAGCAAAACGGCGGCCATGACCACCGGCCCACACACGTATCCCCCGGTACCCACTACCACCCGCGGTTTGAAATCGGCCAGTATCTGCCGGGCCAGCAGAACCCCCCGGGCTGCCTGCCAGAACACCAGCAGGTTCCGGGGAGACAGGTTGCGCTTTAAGCCGGTTACCGGAATGGAACGAAAGGGCAGGTTTGCTTTCGGAACCAGGTCGGCCTCCAGGCCGCCGGCCCGGCCGATGTAAAGCACCTGGGCTCCAGGGTATTTGGCCAACAGTCCCCGGGCAATGGCCAGGGCGGGGTAAATATGTCCTCCCGTACCACCCCCGGTTACCACAAAATGCAAATACTCCACCTCCCGTCATTTGGGAGCACTGTAGCGGGATATGTTTAGCAAAATCCCTACCCCCAGCAGGGTGAACACCAGGGATGTTCCCCCAAAGCTGACAAAGGGAAGGGTAATGCCGGTGACCGGCAGGGAGCTGGTGACCACGCCGATATTAATGATTGCCTGAATACCCACGCCGGAAACAATCCCGGCGGCAAGCAGGCTGCCAAAAGGATCGGGAGAGGTAATGGCCACCTTCAATCCCCGCCAGATGAACATAATGAACAACAGGATCACCAGACAGGCACCGATAAAACCCAGCTCTTCCCCGATCACGGCAAAGATAAAGTCCGTCTGCCTCTCGGGGAGATAAAGGAATTTGGAATGGCGACCCTGCCCCAGGCCGGTGCCCAAAAGGCCACCGGAACCAAGGGACATGAGAGAATTCAAAATATGCCACCCCGAGCCCGAGGGGTCTTTTTCCGGATCCAGAAAGGCTAAGAATCTCCTCATGCGGTAAGGCTCCATCCAGATGGCCAGGGCCAGGGCTCCCGCTCCCAGTACACCCAGGGCGCCCAGGTGCACCAGGGAAGCACCGGCCGCAAAAAGCATCAACACGATGGTACCGGCCAGGGTCACGGCCGTACCCAGGTCCGGTTGCATGAGAATTAGCCCCGCCGCCAAGCCCATTATCACCAGGTACGGCAACATTCCCTGGCGAAAATTGGTGATCCGTTCGGGTCGCCGGGAAAGGCCGTAGGCAGTGAAGACCACCAGGCAAAGCTTGGCAAACTCCGAAGGTTGAAAACTTAAGGGACCCAGGTTCAACCAGCGCTGGGCTCCCAGCTTGGAAACGCCAATCCCCGGAATAAGTACGGCAATCAGCAGGGCAAAGGCCAGGATCAAAAGCGCTCCCGCCCATCTTTTGAAATGCCAGTAGTCATAATTCATCATTAAAAACATAGCCGTGAGGCCTATGATGGCCCAGATGGACTGGCGGATCAGAAAATGAAAAGGGTTGTTAAAGGGCGGAAACATGGCGTAGTAGCAACTGGAACTGAAAACCATCACTATGCCCACGCTTAAAAGCATGAGTACGGTAAGGAAGAGGATAAAATCCGGTGGCCGCCTGCGTAAGCGCATGGGAGTCTCCCTGCCTTCTCCGGGTGAATGCTCAGCAAAACCGTTCACCGAATATTTACCTGGCCTGCCCCCCGGCCATTTCCCGCACGATCAGCTCATGTACCAGCTGCTTGAATACTTCCCCGCGCTCCTCGTAGCTTCTGAACATGTCCCAGCTAGCGCAGGCCGGGGAAAGCAGGACCACTTCTCCCGGCCGGGCTGCCCGGTGGGCTTTAAACACCGCATCCCTAAAATCCTGGGCCCGGATAATTTCCCCGACCCCGGCCGCCCTGGCGGCGGCTTCAATTTCCCGGGCACATTCTCCCAGCACCACCAGCACCCTTACTTTCTCCTTCGCCAGGCGGGCCAAGGCGGTAAAATCATTGCCCTTGTTTCTCCCCCCTGCCAGTAAAACGATGGGCTGATCATAGGCCTCCAGGGCTTTGATGCTGGCCTCGGGATTGGTGCCCTTGGAATCGTTTATATATTTTACGCCGTTGATCTCGGCGACAAATTCCAGGCGGTGGGGGACGCCGGAGAAGTGGTGCAGCGTGGCGGCCAGTTGCGGTTCCCTGATTCCCAGCACCCAGGCGCAAGCTACGGCGGCCAAGGCGTTTTCCAGGTTGTGGCTGCCCGGAATACGCAGGGCGCTGGCCGGCAAAATGGGATGGACCGCCTCCCTTTCCCTGACCGCTATGTAACCATTGTGCACGATTACCCCCTCTTCCAGATTATGCCGCCGGCTGAAAAATATAACCTTTCCGGGGCATGGGGATGCTAAATTCCTGGTCAGGGGATCGTCGTAATTTAAAACCGTGTAATCGTCCCCGGTCTGGTTGGCAAAAATGCGCGCCTTTGCCGCCACATAGCCCTCCATATTGCCGTGCCGGTCCAGGTGGTCGGGGGTTATGTTTAAGATGACGGCCACCCGGGGATGAAAAAGCTTCGTGGTCTCCAGTTGAAAACTGCTGACCTCCAGAACAATCAGGTCGTTTGGTCCATATTTTTCCACTTCCGTAATCAGGGGCTGGCCGATATTACCGGCCACCAGGGTCTTGATCCCGGCGTCGGCAAAAATTTGTCCCACCAGGCTGGTGGTGGTGGTTTTACCGTTGGTGCCGGTAATGGCTACTATGGGTGCCATGGCCAGGCCGTAAGCCAGCTCCAGCTCACCCGTTACCGGAATACCCAGCTCCCGGGCCCGGGCTGCCGGCGGAGTGGTGAGGGGTACCCCCGGGCTGATCACCACCAGGTCAAAGCTCCCCTCATCCACCTCCGGGTAGCGGCCAAGCACCAGTTCCACCTCCGGCGGCAAGAGGGATTGAAGGGGCGGGACAAAGGAAGCCGGCTCCTTCCGGTCGGTTAAGACGACCTTTGCCCCCTTACCCGCCAGAAAACAGCTAACCGCCACCCCGCTTTTACCTGCCCCGATTACCAGAACCTTCAGTCCTTCAAATGCCAAGTCCATTACCTTCCTTCTTAAACGAGTATGCTCACAAAACACCTAACCCAGCTGATACAGCCCGGCCAGCCCAAGGAGGGCCAGCACAAGGGTAAACCCCCAGAAGGTATAGACCACTCGCTGTTCACTCCAGCCGCCCAGCTCAAAGTGGTGGTGCAGGGGGCTCATCCGGAACACCCGCCGGCCGAAGAGCTGGAAGGAAATGACCTGGATGATTACCGACAGGGCCTCCAGTACATACACACCCCCGATAACCAGCAGGAATAACTCGCTCCTGGTCAATACCGCCGCCGCTCCCAGGGCCCCTCCCAGGGCCAGGGAACCAGTGTCGCCCATGAATATCCGGGCCGGATGGTGATTGTAGACCAGAAAACCCAGGCAGCCACCCATCAGGGCGGCCATGATGATGGCAATTCCCAACTTATCCATTAAGAGGGAAATAAGCACAAGGGCTGCGGCCACCGGTACAGTTACTCCGGCGGCCAGGCCGTCCAGGCCATCGGTGAGATTCACCGCGTTGGCCGTACCCACCACTACCAGCACGGCAAACAAAAGATAACCCCAGGTTCCCAGCTCCACGGTTAATCCCCCGGGAACAAAAAAACCGCTAAAAGGGATTACCAGATCCGTCCCCCGGCCAAAGGTGGAAACAGCCAGCAAGGCCAGCAGCACACTTAAGATCACCTGACCGAAAAGTTTTTCCCGAGCCCGCAGGCCCAGGGATCTTTTTAAAGCCACCTTAATGTAGTCGTCTAAAAAACCAATCAACCCGAATCCCAGGGTAACCCCAAGCACCAGAAGGCCCTCCGGAAAACGGTGGGCCAGCCAGAGCCCGGCCACAGTCGTTCCGGCCAGGAACATGATTCCGCCCATGGTGGGGGTACCGCCCTTAGAAAGGTGAGTGACCGGCCCATCGTTGCGGATACTCTGGCCGAACTTAAGACGGCGCAAAAGGGGTATGGTCAGGGGTCCTAAAAGAAGGGTGACGGCCAGAGAAATAAGCAAAGCCTTGCTTAAAAGAAGCCATAAATCATTGGTCCCCATCCGCTACCACCTGCGGCGGATTCCCTCCTACTCCGGAAGTTAGCGGTACATGTCGGCGCCGGTCGTTCCGCGCGCCATAGCCAACTGTTGCCAGCTTATGTGTTTTGATGCAAAAAGGTGTTTTGTCCCTGGACCAGGGCCTGCACAATCCCTTCCATGCGCATGCCCCGGGAACCCTTAACCAGCACCACATCCCCGGGCAGGGCCAGGTCTTTCAATATCTCTACGGCCTCGCCGTTGGATGCGCACCGGAAGATGCGCCCGCCGGGCATCCCGGCCGCCAGGGCTCCGTCGGCAAGAAAACGGGCCAGATTACCCACCGTAATCAGGTAATCCACTACCCCGGCGGCATCGCCGCCCACCCGGCGATGAGCGGCCTGAGCCTTTTCTCCCAGTTCCAGCATGTCTCCCAGAACGGCAATGCGGCGCCCTTTAGCATCCGTTTCAGCCAGTACCTGCAGGGCAGCCCGGGTCGAGGACGGGTTGGCATTATAGGCATCGTTAATGATTTTCAGCCCCCGGTAATCAATTATTTCCAGGCGCATGGGAGTCAAGACGGCCCCGGCCAGGCCGGCGGCAATGTCTTCCAGCGGCACCCCCAGTGCCCAGGCTACCCCCACCGCAGCCAGGGCGTTTTCCACATTGTGCCGCCCCGGCAGGGGTAAATGTATTTCCGTTCCCCCCCCGTCGGGCACCCTCACCCGAAACCGGTTGCCGCCTTTTTCCGGACGAATGTCCCTACCAAGGACATCCGCTTCACCGCCGATGCCGAAAAAGTACACCTGCCCCCGGCAACGGGCCGCCTCCCGCCGGATATAGGGGCTGTCTCGGTGCAAAACGGCAAACCCTTTCGGCCCGATGGCTTCCAGAATTTCTCCCTTGGCCCGGGCAATGTTATCCACCGACCCCAGGCGCTCTATATGGGCCTCGCCGATATTGGTGATTACCGCTCCCGTGGGGCGGGCCAGGCGGCAAAGGAAGGAAATTTCACCCATTCCCCGCATGGCCATTTCCACCACCACGGCCTGGTAGCGCTCATCAAGCTCCAGGAGAGTGAGGGGCAAGCCAATTTCGTTGTTCCTGTTGCCCGTGGTTTTCAGGGTGTTAAACCGCCGGGAGAGGGCAGCCCCCACCAGGTCCTTGGTACTGGTTTTACCGGAACTGCCGGTAATACCAATCACCGGCACCCGGTAAGCCTCCCGGTTATAGCGGGCCAGCCGTTGTAAAGCTACCAGGGTGTCGTCCACCTGGATCACGGCCGCCCCGGGATTTAAAGCGGAAACCATCCGCTCCACCACCACCCCGGCGGCACCGGCGGCCAGAGCCTGGGGTACAAAGTCATGGCCGTCATGCCGTTGCCCCCGGAGGGCAAAAAACAGCTCGCCTCCCGCAAGGTTGCGGCTGTCGATGGAGACGGCCCGGACCCGGACGCCTGCATCCCCTTGACACAGCCTGCCCTTTACGGCCCGTGCTACTTCCTCCAGGGTCATCGTTTTCACGGTCGTTCTCCTCTATCTAAAATTTCGTCCAGCGCTTTCATAGCTTCAATGCGATCATCAAAAGGATATTTAGTGGTACCGATAATTTGGTAATTCTCATGCCCTTTACCGGCAATAATGACCGTATCCCCCGGGGCGGCTATCCCCAGGGCAAAACGAATGGCCTCCCGCCGGTCGGGCACCACCCGGTAGTCGGAACGGACCCGCCGCACCCCTTCTTCCACCTGGGCAATGATCCTAATGTGATCCTCGGTGCGGGGGTTATCCGAAGTAATCACCGGAAGATCACTCAGGCGGGCGGCAATCTCCCCCATGATGGGCCGCTTGGTGGGATCCCGGTCGCCGCCACAGCCAAATACGGTAATCAACCTTCCCGGGGTTATGGCCCGGGCGGTGGTGAGGATGTTTTCCAGCCCGTCGGGGGTGTGGGCGTAGTCCACCACCACGGTAAAATCCTGCCCCCGGTCCACCAGCTCAAACCGGCCCGGCACACCTTCCACCGACTCCAGGGCCCGGGCCGCCAGCGGCAGGGGAATTCCCCCGGCCACTGCCGCCGTCACGGCGGCCAGGGCGTTATAAACGTTGAAATAACCGGTTAACTTTAAGTTTACCGGAATTTCACCCCAGGGGCCGGTGACAGTAAAAGAGACGCCCCGGGAGGTGACCTTAACCTCCTGTGCCCGCACCTGCGCTTCTGCCGTGAGCCCGTAGGTAAAAACGGGTACTCTGGTTTCGGCCACGATCCTTTCCGCCCGGGGGTCATCGGCATTAATGACCGCCAGGGCGGGCTTACCGTCCTCCCCCAGCCCCCGGAACAACAGCGTCTTTGCCGCCAGGTAATCCTCCATGTCCCGGTGGAAATCCAGGTGGTCCTGGGTAATATTCGTAAATACCCCGGCATCAAAGGCACATCCGGCCACCCGGTTTAAAGCCAGGGCATGGGAACTTACCTCCATTACCGCTACCGTAACCCCCTCAGTCACCATTTCGGCCAGCAACTTCTGCAGGTCCAGGGATTCGGGGGTGGTATGGGCTACCGGCAATACCCGGTCACCAATCCAGTTGGCAATGGTACCAATAAGCCCCACCTTGTTTCCCACAGCCCGGTAAATGGCTGCCAGCAAATGGGTGGTAGTGGTTTTACCGTTTGTCCCGGTAACCCCGATCAATTTTAATTTCCGGGACGGATAGCCATAGAAGCGCGCCGCAAGTAAAGCCAGAGCTAAGCGGGTGTCCGGCACCCGCACATAGGCAATACCGGAAGGAAGGGGGATTTCCTTTTGCACCACCACGGCTACTGCACCCCTGGATATGGCCTGCTCCACATAACGATGGCCATCGGTGGTGAAGCCCTCCACGGCTACAAACAGAAAACCCGGTTGCACCTGCCGCGAGTCGTAGGTAATGCCCGATATATGTACTTGTTGATTGCCTCCCACAGCCAAACAGGTTTGCCCTTTGATCAACTCGCTAAACAGCAAGTGAAATCCTCCTTCCTTACCAGAAAGATTTCCCGTGGTTATACTACCACCCCTGCTGTTACAATGCAATAAGAGCCCTTTGGTCCTTTTTAAGGTATTATTGCCACTTTTTATTAATTATATATAAATAATGCTATGGTCTCTCAATAAATTCCCGCACCGGCCGGGCAGTTGCAGGAGGTGCCTGGGAAGGCTCGGATCCGGGTTTAAACTCGACCCTCACCGTGGTTCCCCGGGGGACTCTTTCCCCCGGCCGGGGGTTCTGGCTGGCGGCCTGCCCCATCCCCACCGCTTCCAGGCGGAGATCCATACCCGCCAGCAGAGCGGCCACCTCGGTAATGGTCAGGCCCGTGAGATTGGGAACGGTCACCGGTCCCTCCCTTGATTTACCCCCGGGGAGTTGCAGATCCAGCACCACCGAGGTACCACTTAACACCTCGGCTCCCGCTTTTGGTGTCTGCCCCTGGACAACAGCTCCCTCCCCCCGGACCACAAAGGACAGTCCCGCCTCGCGCAAGATATTTTGAGCCTTTTCCAGGGGATAATTGACCACGTTTGGCACCCGGACCTTAACCCGGGGCTGTTCAAAGTATACGAAAGGATCCTTTGGTTTTTCGAGGCCGGGCGTTTCAGGCACCTGCAGGTAATGCAGGGTGTCCCGGACCACTTCCCGGAACACCGGAGCGGCTACCTGGCTGCCGTAATAGATGCCGCCTTGCGGCTCGGCAACCATAACCAGGGCGGCGACCCGCGGGTTGTCTGCCGGGGCAAAGCCGGTAAAAGAAGCCACGTATTTCCCGCTTACGTAGCCCCCCCCTTCCCCGACCACCTGGGCGGTACCGGTTTTGCCGGCCACCCGGTAGCCGTCGATGAAGGCGTTTCTGCCGGTACCCTTCATGACCACCGCCTGGAGCAGGTCCGCAACCTGGCGGGCCTTTTCCCGGTCAAGCACCCGGCGCACCACCTCGGGCTGGAAGGTCTTGATTACCTTACCCGATGGGTCGCGGATTTCTTTCACCAGATGCGGGCGCAATAAAAGACCTCCGTTGGCCACGGCGCAGGTGGCGGTCAGCAGTTGAATTGGCGTCACGGCAATGGATTGACCGATGGCCATGGTGGCCAGGTTAAGGCTGGTTGCCTTTTTTTCGGGAATGAGAATACCGGTAGCCTCCCCCGGCAGGTCAATACCCGTAACGTCCCCGAAACCAAAGTTTTTAATATAGGAATAAAACCTTTCCTTGCCCAGGCGCAGCCCTACCTCCACAAATCCGGGGTTGCAGGAATTCATCACCACCTGCTCAAAGGTCTGGCTGCCGTGGCCGCCGTCGGCCCAGCAGCGAATGTAGCGGTCGGCAACCTTTACGTAGCCCGGATCGAAGAACCGGTCATCTGGCCTGACCACCCCTTCGCTGATGGCAGCAGCCGTGGTGATGATTTTAAAGGTAGAGCCCGGTTCGTAGTTATACCAGATGGCTGGATTCCGGTCCCAAACCCCCTGCGGAGCAGTCATCCAGTTTTTCAAATCAAAGCTGGGGCGATTACCCATGGCCAGGACTTCCCCGGTCCGGGGGTCCATGACGATAATCACTGCCAGTTTGGGGTTGTATTTAGCCACCACCCGGTCCAGTTCCCGCTCCACAAACTGCTGGATGGTTTCATCCAGGGTCAGGATCAGGCTGCTTCCCTGCCGGGGGGAAATATATTTATGCAGCGCTCCGGGAACCTCCCGCCCGGTAGCATCCTGTTCTACTACAATGCGGCCGGGAGTTCCCCGTAATTCCCGGTCAAACGTCTTTTCTATGCCCATGAGCCCCTGGTTGTCTACGCCGGTAAAGCCCAGGACGTGGGGCGCCAGGGAGCCAAACACGTAATGCCTGATGCTTTCTTCAACAAAAAAGAGGCCGGGCAACTTGAGCTGCTTGATTTTCTCTACTGTCCCCGGTTCTAATTTGCGGGCAACCCATTCATAGCAGGACTGGCGGGTGAGGATTTGATAGAGGCGTTCCACCTTCATATCCAGGAGGGGTGCAAGCTGTTCGGCAGCCCGGCGGGGATCCTTTACGAGATAGGGAATGGCATAAAGGGACTCGGCGCTGACGCTGGTTACGAGTAGACGCCCGGTCCGGTCGTAAATATTCCCTCGCCTGGCCTCCACCGGAATATCCCGCATCCGCACTTCCAGGGCCTTTTGCTGCAATTCATCCGCCCTTATAAACTGGATCCAGGCCAGACGGCCTATCAAAACAACGATGGCCGCAGTGGCCAGAAGGAAAAGAGAGGTCAGCCTGCGGCGGATAATGACGCTGGTGGTGCGCATACCCTTCTCCTCCAGATAGCGCCCACCCGTGAAAAAATAGGTGCCCCTTAACCGGAATGTCCGGAGGAACGGTGAATGACCAGATCGGCCAGGGCCTGCAGGATCCAGTGATGCTCCCTGGGTGCACGGCCTTTCTCCGTATCATCGGACCCAGATTTTTCGGCCGGCCTGGATTCCGGGGGAACATCCTGGGGATCACCTGCAGCCTTAACCAGTACCACCTGGCTCTCGTCTGGCTTCACCATGCCCAGGCGGGTGGTGGCCACAGCTTCCACCCGTTCCAGGGAGGATAGCCTGGACACCTCCTCGGCAAGACCCCGGGTCTCGATTTCCAGCTCGGCCAGCTCTTTTTGCATGCGGGTGATCTGATATCCGGTAATGAGTATCCGGGAATAGAAAATCGAAATCAGGATACCCAATGCAAAAACGAGCAGGATCAGCAGCGTTAGTATTAGATGCTCCCGGGGCCGTGCTTGCGGCCGGGGACGACCCGCAGGGCTGTACCTTTCCCCGGGCGGGCTTTGGTGGTAAGGTTGTTCCTTGGCTACTATCAAAGCTTATTCACCCCCCGCGGCATTTAGAACCGGCCTTAATTTTTCTGCCACCCGCAAGCGGGCACTGCGGGAGCGGGGATTTAAATTGACCTCCCTTTCCGAGGGTACCACCCCCCCGGGAGCAAGTACCCGCAATACAGGCTTTTGCCCGCATACGCACCGGGGAAAACCGGGTGGACAAACGCATGGGTTGGCCAAATGGCGAAACAAATTTTTGACGATCCGGTCCTCCAGGGAGTGAAAAGTGATCACCAGAATGCGTCCCCCTGGCAGGAGCAGGTTTGCCGCCTGACGCAAAGCTTCCGGCAGGACCTCCAGCTCCCGGTTAACGGCAATTCTTAAGGCCTGAAAGGTTCGCCGGGCCGGGTGGAGACCGCTGCGCCTGCTTTTTGCCGGTATCGCTTCTTTAATTATTTCCACCAACTGGGAGGTGGTTGTTATGGGCTGGTGCTGTCTTTTCCGCACAATGAAGGAAGCGATCCTCCTGGCCCAACGTTCCTCGCCATAGCGGGCAATAATCCCGGCCAGTTCCTCTTCTCCCAGGTTATTGACCAGGTCGGCAGCCGTGCAGTGCATGGTTGGGTCCATGCGCATATCCAGCGGACCCTCCTGGTGGTAGCTGAAACCCCGTTCGGGAACATCCAACTGGGGAGAACTCACACCCAGGTCGAAGAGTATGCCGTCTACGGCCGGAAGACCCAGTTCGGCCAGGACCCGGGGTAGGTTGATAAAGTTTTCCCGTACCAGGGTGACCCGTTCTCCGTAAGGGGCCAGGCGCCGGGCGGCCGCTTCCAGGGCATGGGGGTCCTGGTCCAGCCCGATCAGGCGGCCATCGGGGCTGCTGCTTTCCAGGATGGCTGCAGCGTGACCCCCTCCCCCGACGGTGCAATCCACGTAGGTGCCCCCGCTCTTCGGGTTCAGCCAGGCCAGCACTTCCTCCAGCAACACAGGTTGATGCGTAAAGTTCCTTTCCTCCATCCCCTGATTTTCCCACCCGTCACTGTAGGGGCAGGTGAAAACCCGCCCCCATCAGGCCTGGGAAATCTAAATTCCCAAATTTAAATCCACGATTTTTTCCGCAATTTCTTCCACCTGACCGGCTGCCCGGGAGTTATAGGCCTCCCACCGCTCGGCAGACCAGATTTCTACCCTGGCGGAAACACCAATCACCACTACATCCTTTTCGATACCCGCATACTCCCTTAAGTTTCCTGGAATAAGTATTCTACCCTGTTTATCTACCTCGCATTCACAGGCACCGGAAAAGAAAAAACGCACAAAGGCCCGGGCGTCGGCCTTGGTCAAGGGCAAGGACCGCATCTTATTTTCCAGTTCCGCCCATTCTTGAGGGGGGTAGGCGAAAAGGCATCCGTCCAGACCCTTGGTCAAAACGAATTTTTCGCCCAGGCCTTCGCGGAAGCGGGCTGGTATAATCAAGCGTCCCTTGGCATCAATGGTATGCCGGTACTCGCCTAAAAACATCACGGATGCCCCACTATCATCCACTTTGATTCCACTTTACTCCACATCACACCACCCTAATTCTCCAGGGAGAAGTAAATTCCTGCTGGCCCGCAAGAAAAAATAAAAAAATTAGCCAGCATCTGGCTAATCTCAAGGTTATTATTAAAAAAGAGGTATTACTACCTGCATCCGTTTTTTGAACACTACCAACTCACGGTAGCCGGCGGCCAGCAACCATTCCCGGGCCTGGTCCCAACCGTAAGCCACCAGGCGGGGCTGGTGGGCATCGGAGCCCACGGTCACCGGAACGTGATAGCGGCGGCAGAGCTTGAGGAAATCTAAAGAGGGATAAATTTCCCCGGCGGGCACGCGCAAACCGGCCGTATTTACCTCCACGCACACACCACCCTCGGCAAAGGCCCGGGCTGTCTCCTCGTAAAGCTCCTGCAGGTCCATGCGGGCCCGGTAACCAAACTTTTTAATTAAATCCGGGTGGGCGATGGCATCAAAAAGACCTGCGCGGGCCGCCTGCTGCACCAGCTGAAAGTACTGCCGGTATAATTCATCAATTTCCCGCCGGGTGTATTCCTCCACCAGATCCGGGTTATCAAAACCCCAGCCGTCCAGGTAGTGCACCGAACCAAGGACATAATCAAAAGGATAACGGGAAAGTAGTGTGTGCAGGTGGTTTTCGTAACCCGGTATATAATCGGCCTCTATCCCCAGGTAGATGGTCAAATCGGAATGACTCTGCTTAAGCTTCCGGACCGACTCGATATAACCGGGCAGATCCTCGTCGGTCATGGCCAGTTCCGGATCCCGCCGGCCGGGGGGCAACCAGTACATGGGGATATGATCGGCAAAACCGATATGTTTAAGGCCCCGGGAGCGGGCCACGGCAATATACTCCGCCACATCCCCGCTGGCGTGACCGCACCGGCAGGTGTGCAGGTGCAGGTCGGGTAACACGATTAAAACCCCCCCTCACGAACCCGCTCCGACACCTTCCGGGTAAGACGGTAAATGTGCTCGGCCAGTTCCGGGGCCAAAAGGCCGGTGCCGCAGGCAGGGGTAATCATGGACTGGCGGTACAACAGCTCCGCCGGAATCCCCCGCTCTACCAGTCCGGAGAAGAGCTTCTTCCAGCGTAACAGCAGGGATTTCTCGTCTTCATCAAAGGCCTTTTCAGAGGTGGGCACAATGCCCCACGCTATGACCCCCCCTCTGTGAATGAAGTCCCTTAATTCCCGGGCGTAAACAAATAAGGAAGGACCAAAATTATAGGCATCTAAATTGATAATGTCCAGATCACATTCACAGAGGATGGACCAGTCAATGGCATCACAGGAATGCACCCCGGCCAGCCCGCCCGCCTCGTGAATAAAATGGAAGATGGTGTTTAGATCGTTTTTGATCATTTCCCGGGTGACGGTAATGTAAGTAAACTGGCCGTAGACACTGATGGCCGGCTCGTCCACGAAAATTATCGGCGGCCGGTTAAGCCTGGCGAGGGTGCGGGCCTGCCAGTAAGCGTGGGCGGCGAGGGCTTTTACCACCAGATCCCGCAGTTGCTCTTCGTAATAAGCCACCCGGCCCTGGCGGTTTTTTAACTGAAAGGCAATGGTAAGGGGACCGGCCAGATGGCCCTTGAGATAAAGGGCTTCACCGATATCCCTTGCCATATCTTCCATGAAGGCATAAAAACCTGCCGCTGCCTCGCGGGGCAGGGCAAAGGTTTCCAGGGTGGTAAGGTCTTTCTCTTCCACCGCCAGGTAGGCCGTATAAAAATTGGTTAGCCTTTCGGGCCAGTGGAGGTTTTCATCATCAAAGACAGCCCGGTCGTTTTCCGTCACCAGCAATTCAAACTGGACCAGGGGCTGTAAAAATTGGTACACAAAGCCCTCGGCACTACCCCTTTGGGGCAACTGGGGCCAGTGGGGAATAGCGGTCATATTTTCTCTAATCAGGGGTAGCGCCTGTCCTGGATCGGTGTAGGGCAGGCTGCCAATACCCGTGGCTAAACCGCCGGGAGAAAAGGTCATCACAAATCCCTCCTTTAACAACGTAATTATACCCTGGCCTTACCCTAAAGCAAAGTAAAAAAATAGCCCCTACCGATAGAAGGGCGGGCTAACGGCGGCTTCTTTTTTCCTGCAATATGCGTTTTAGCTCGGGAAGCGCCGCCCTGGCGGCTTTTTCTCCCTGGGCAATGCAGTAAGCATTGCGGGAAAAGTCCCAGGGGGTAACCCCGGTGAGAATGGGGCGGATCACCACGTCGGCATAGTTTTCCAGTTTGACCCGGGTAACTTCGCTGCCGATAACATCCAGCGACTGGCTGAGTAACTGGACCATATTTTCGATGGGCTTGTAGTGCTCCCCCTCGTACCCCACATCCACTCCCACCACCACATCGGCACCCAGAAGATGGAGCACTTCCACCGGTACATTTTCCCGCAGGCCGCCGTCCACCAACAGCCGGCCACCGACTTTTTTCGGTTCAAATAGTCCCGGAACTGAACAACTGGCCCGAACCGCCTGGGCCACCGGTATCCCCCGGATAAAAAAAATATCCTCGGGTGGAGGGCGGTGGGTGACATCCTCACTGACGAAAATAATACGGTGGCCGGTATGAATATCCACCGAAGTAATGGCCAGCAATTTCCCCATTTGCCGGAAGGTTTTCCGTTCTACCAGGTGTTCCACCCAGCTTTCCAGTTTACAACCCGACATTAACCCCAGGGGAGAAGGAAAGGGTACGGGCAGGTGAAGCAGATCAATGAGGACCTTTACGGCCATAGCTCCCAGGTTAATAAACATGGGGCCTAAATCATATATATCCTGGGGGTTTACCTCCAGGGCCAGCTTTTCCATTTCCCGGATGCTCCACCCGCTGCAGTAAAGCGCGGCAACAATACTACCCGCACTGGTTCCCGCCACCAACTGCGGTTCAATCCCCTCGGCGGTCAACGTCTTCAAAACACCAACATGAGCTATGCCCCGCAAAAAACCGCCACCTAAAGCCAGTCCCAGCTTAACCCCGCCCCCCATGATCATCCCTCCTGGAGGCTCAATCATGCTATTTTCATGGTATGAGGAAAGCTGCCCGGCGGTTCCTGGCGCCCTCTTTTTATCAAAAGGACTGGTCGACCTTTAATACACCCGGTGTGACACCATACGTCTTAATTATAAAAATCCGGTTCCGCGTAGCAGAACCGGCATCTTTAAAACTAAATCACCACTATTACAATGACTGCAATAAGTACAAGCACCAGCAGGATTACCCCGCCGACAATCCACCACGGACTGATTTTTTTGAGTGGAAAAGGCTTCAGCCAATCTGTAAATATCCCTTCCAGCTTCATTGAAACCCGACACCCCTTGTTTTTCTAATCATCATATTACAGCAGTAGCTAAATGGTTCCAGATTGCAAGAGATTTTCTGGTAATTTTTGTGCTTGGGGAACAAATCATCACTGGCTATATTCCTCTATGCCACGGGGGAACCGGTTGTAGCCATGGCCTGGCAATAAGCCTGGTGTGTTTCTTCGGCAATGTATTGCCAGTCGTAAAATGTAATAACCTTGCGCCAGGCACGCCGGCACATTTCAACGGCCAGTTCAGGATAAAAGAGCAACCGGGTTATATAATGGGCCAGCATGTCCGCTCTACCCGGCGGCACCTTGTAACCATCT
Organism: Desulfofundulus luciae; assembly: GCF_030813795.1. Lineage (NCBI taxonomy): Bacteria > Bacillati > Bacillota > Clostridia > Eubacteriales > Peptococcaceae > Desulfofundulus > Desulfofundulus luciae. The sequence continues at coordinate 52,608 of NZ_JAUSUX010000016.1, forward strand.
ACCCCATGCTCCACAATTTCACCCAATCCACCCGTGTCGGCAACCACCACCGGGACCCTGGCGGCCATGGCCTCCAGGGCCACGATCCCAAAGGGTTCGTAAAGGCTGGGGAACACCGCTACCCGGGCCATTTCCAAAAGGCGGTTACGTCCCAGATCATCCACAAAACCCACAAACTGCACCCTCGGTGACAGCCCCAGTTCCTCAACACGACCCTTCAGGTACTCCTCGTAGGGACCCCGGCCCGCCACCAGCAGCCTGGCCCCTTCAACACGCTCCGATATGGATGCCAAGGCCTCCAGGAGCACCTGCACTCCTTTTTCGGGCACCAGACGGCCCAGGAACACGATGTTCGGGTCCCGGTGGTACAGGTCCTTGCAATCCGGTTCTTTCGTCCTCCCATCCGTTAAATTGACCGGATCCACCCCGTTGGGAATAACCTTTACCTTTTCCCTGTCCAGCCCGAAAAGACGGCTTACCTCCTCAGCCATGTAATTGCTGCAACAGATAACCAGGGTAGCCCCCTGGGTAAGCAGGTATTCCTTTTCGTGGATCCGGCGCTGCAGGTCGGTACGGATGCCCCTGTTCCGCCCGTACTCCGTAGCATGGATAGTGGCCACCAGGGGAAACCCGTATCGTTCACGCAGGTGGTCGCCGGCCGCCCCCACCATCCAATCATGGGCGTGAACCAGGTGCGGCATCCCCCAGGTCGCGATTACTTTATGGGCCAGTGTGATCATGCCTTCGTTTAACTGCTTAACCCAGGTCAAAAAATCCTTTGCGCCAAGCTGCTCCGGCAGGAGCCGGTGCACATGAACGCCCTGCTGCAGCGAGTAAGCTTCTTCTCCGGCCACGGGACAGGTAATTACGTGCACTTCGTCCCCCAGGCGGGCCAGGGCCCGGGAAAGATCGTAAACATGCCGGGCCAGGCCACCCACAGTGGCGGGTGGATATTCCCAGGACAGCATCAAGATACGCAAAGGTGGCCTGGGCTCCACGCACATGACGTTGTACCGCCGGTGGCGGCTGTAAATGCGGTAGTCCAGATGGGGAAAAATGTTGTCCCGGTATTCCATTTCCTGGAGCACCGCTTCGTCAATACACCCCTTTTCCAATTGCTCCGTCAGGAGGTTAAACCTGCCGATATGCCCGGTCAGCCTTTTCCGGGCGTATTCTACGGCGGTTTCTGTTCTAATGATGAAGGCCCAGTCACTGCTCTGGGCTAAAAGCAATTCCCGGGCAGCCTGATTTAAGGCCCGTTCTTTCACCCCGGAAGCGTCTGGATGCAAATCGGCCAGGTCAGCCATGACAGCCTCGGCCCGGTGGAGGTGGCGGTAAATCCAGTCATTGCTGGGATTCAGCCAGACACGGTTGTAGCCCCCTTCCCCCCAACTGCTCATGGGCAGATCCACCACCTGCAAATCGGGATGCAGGGACAGGTACTGGCCAGGAGTAATCATCTGAATTACATCCTGATCGAAGCAAATTCTACGGCTAAGCAGATCTATCCATTGAGGACCTTCATACCACCAGTGACCAAACAACTCCGCGTCATAGGGGGCAACCACCAGCGCGGGACGGTCCATCTTTGCCCCGTGACGAAGCACCTGCTGTTGCCGGTGGAAAAGAAAATGAGCGGCATGCTCCGCCGCACGTTCCCGGGCCAGCTCCGGACGGTAGGGTTCTTTATGGGGGCCCGGACCGGTAATGCGGTAATACTTGAACCCGGTATCCACCCGGATGGTACCCGCCGGCAGGTAGGGACGCAAATAGTCCACATCCAGGTCATAGCCAATATCCCGGTAAAACTCCCGGTAGAAATAGTCGCCGGGATAACCAGTTTGCCTGTCCCAAACCTGACGGGAACTCTCCGGGTCCCGCCCAAAAACAGCCACTCCATTGGCACAACTGGCCGGAGCAAAAACACCATAGCGTGGGGCGGGTTCCGCGTAGAGCAACCCGTGGGTTTCAACAAAAAAATAACGGATGCCGAATTCTTTAAGCAACTCCTCCACGCCAGGGGCATATCCGCATTCCGGCAACCAGAATCCATCGGGAGGCCCGCCGAAATGCCGCGCAAAAAATTCAACCCCCACACCAATTTGTGCCCTCCTGGCCTCCCTGGTCTGCATGAGCGGTAAGTATCCATGGGTGGCACAGGTAGTAATTAGCTCCACTCTCCCTATCTTCTGTAAGTTTCGGAAAGCACCAATTAAGTCACATTGATATTTTTCTGTATACGCCCTCCGGACCTCATTTAACTTTTCCAGGTACATCAAAGCCAGCGGGTGCAGGTCGGTGTCTTCCGCAGTACGCCGGCACTCCGCCTCCCCCAACTGGATCATTGCCTCCAGATGGTTTAGATAGCGTTTTTGAAGCAGGGGATCGGCAAGCATGGCTAAAAGGGGCGGAGAAAGGGATATGGTTAGCTGAAAGGACACCCCGTCCCGGACCAACCCTTGCAGCACTTCCACCAGGGGGATGTAACACTCGGTCAGGGCCTCAAAGAACCAGCGCTCTTCCAGGCACTCGGGCATCTCCGGATGCCTTACATAGGGTAAATGGGCGTGCAGCACTAACGCCAGGTAGCCTGCGGGCATTACGATGTTACCCCTTTCCAGTCAATAAGTTAACTCTTATGCGGTAAATCCACTGAACTGTATCCTCCCCAAAAGGCAGTGCCTTCTCCTTCATCTTCTACGGTGTCCTCATCCGTATCGACCCGAATAACGGTCTCCACTTTCAAAAACCGCGCCACTCCCTCCACTGTCCGGGTACGGGGCGTAACTACCTGATTGGAACGAAGCAGGGGATAAAATTCCCCTTTCGGCTCGTAATAACCAAGTTCGGCCTGGTAAATATACTCAGGAAACACATCGCGAAAATACCAGTCGTTAGTAAAGGGGGGGAGAGACACTTCCATTAGGATAGTACCACCCTGGTTTAACCCGGTAGTATAAAGCCGCAAAAATAAAGGACGCCCTTCCCCCAGGGACTCCCACTGTCCCCGGGACAGTTCCCAGTAACTGAAAATGACGGTGGGTTCCTGTATCATCAGAACCAGCCTGTTTTCATTGTAATGCCGCGGCAGTTCCATGCTAAAATACCCCCTCGTGTGTATCTGGAAAAAGTCTGGTATCATTATCATACTCCACCAGCTTGCACCAACACAACCATCTCAAGTCAACTTTAATATTAAATTTACAAGTGCTTATGTAACATAGTGATATTTTTCATATAAATTAATAAAAAACAGTTACGTAACGGAGACTTATGCGTGCTGCAACACCACCTTGTTAATCATTGAAAACACGTTCCTTATATCTATCATAGTACACAATCTGTGGACCGGCACAACCACCAGGAACCAACTTCAGGTAACTGTTGCTAAAGGCCACGCCTGGTTGCGAAGTTTTTTTACTTTCCTGCAAATAAAAAAGGGCAGGTATGCGGACCTTCAACTCTCCTTCCCGGCACATTCCTTACAGTATCCGAAAAACTTTAACTCGTGGTCTGTAATCGTAAAATCATAAGTTTCTGTAACCCGCTTTTCCAGATCCTCCAGCAGATCTTCATTGACCTCTATGATTTTCCCGCAACGGGTACAGATGAGATGATGGTGGTGGTGTCCTTCTCCCCGTTCACCACCAAACTCATAGCGTTTGCGGCCGTCCCCGAAATCGATGCTGTGGATAATATCAAAATCTAAAAAGAGTTCTAAAGTGCGGTAAACTGTGGCCAGCCCCACATCGGGAGCTTTTTGTTTAACCAGATTGTAAATCTCTTCCGCACTCAGGTGTTTGTCTTTATTTTCCAAAAGTACGCGCAGGATATGCTCCCGGCGCGGCGTCAGTTTAGAATCACCGGCCCGGAGTTTTTCCTCCACTTCGTTAATGACTCTTTGCATCTGGAGCTCACCCCGCCATTTAGCCCTTTGTGTAAGTATAATAAACATACAGAAAAAAGTCAATGGCGGCTAAAAAACTGGTTTAGCGTAAATATGGCGGGTAGCGCAGCCGCCGCCAGCGCCAGCGGTGCACCATCATGGCCCTTAAACGCAAAGCCACTAGAAATACGACTGCACCCAGGACCCAGGTGGACCACCGCCTGGTTACACTGGTACCTACGGCCCGGGCCGATACCAGATCCACCCGCCCCAGCTCTTTACCCCCGGCCCGGGTAAAAACCAGTTCCCCCACCTTCTGCCCTGTGGCCAGGGGTGCCCGTAAATCCTGGTGTACAACGATTTTCTGCTCAAAGGACGGCTTTTCGCCGGCGGGAAAATTAAAATAAAAACTATTCCCGGTAATTGCCTCAACTTTCTCAGCTCCACCGGTTACCGAAAAGGAAGATACTTTTTCCCCCTTTTCCGCCAACTGAACCGGCTTAAAGGCGGAAAAACCATAGTCAAGCAGAGCCCGGGCATCACTGTAAACGGCTGCCCCCTGACTGTTCAGGATCACGGCAATTAATTCCCGGTCATTGCGTTGAGCGGCGGCCACCAGGCATTGCCCCGCTTCAATGGTATAACCGGTCTTAACCCCGATGGCCCCCTCGTAGCGGGAAAGAAGCCGGTTGTGATTCCAGAGGTGCTCCTGGGGGGGGCCTTTACTCCTATCCGCATCCGGCCTATGGATCTGCTTAAAACGGGTGGACACAATGGTCCTGAAGACAGGATTATGCATGGCATACCGGGCAATCAGGGCCAGGTCGTAGGCGGTTGTATAATGCCGGGGGTCGGGCAGACCGCTGGGATTCTGAAAATTACTTGACCGGGCTCCGATTGAACGTGCCTTTTCATTCATTAAAGCAGCAAAGGCAGGGACGGAGCCGGCCACATGTTCGGCAATGGCCACAGCCGCATCATTGGCCGAAGCCAGCAACAGGGCATACAGGAGATCCTCCATGGTGAGCCTCTCGCCTTCCTGCAAACCAATGGCAGATCCCTCCACCCGGGTGGCTTCGCGGGGAACCGTAACCACTTCATCCAGGCGGGAATGTTCCAGGGCAATAATGGCCGTGAGGATTTTTGTAGTACTGGCCGGGTACATGGGCGAACTTGCATTTTTCTGGTACAGAACCTGCCCGTTCCGCGCATCCATCAGCAAAGCCGCTTTCCCTAGTATTTGCGGTTGTGACGCTGCTTGGGCAGCTTGAGAAAATAAAAGCAAAAGACAACAAAAAAAGGTTGTCCACAGGCGCCGCATGGTTTACCCCCGTACGATGTTTCCGAACAACTTTTGAATAAAATAAAGGTTGGTACAATAAAAAACGAGAGCGACTTTATTATATTGAAATTTTAAGGTGTTTTCAATAGAAAGTACAATCTAAGTTTTGCCCAGAGGGACATACTAAAAACACATATCGAGAAAGGAGGGATCAAAAGGAAGAAGATGGATATTCGAGGAATGGAATTTGCCGATCTGAACGATATCCAGCTTAGCCAGCTACAGGAAGTAGAGAAAAAATTAAATGCCGGAAGGCAGGGAAAGGAAATAATTCTTTTGGCCTTCAGCCGTGAATCCTAACCATAATAAGCAAAAGCAAATTTAAGTGAGGGTGGGAAATTTTCCCACCCTCACTTCTCGCCCCCGCACGTCTCCCCTTGGGCCGTGTAAAATTTCAGTAGGCACCAGAAGGGGATCAGCCCCCTGAAAAAGAAATGAGACCTCACGCGCCCAAAAAACACCAAAAATCAAGCTA